>CAYGRI010000007.1:0-43439 GCA_964352155.1 uncultured Maritimibacter sp.
GGATGCGGGGGCGGGGTGATTCGGCCGCCCCCCCGGGGCGCCGGCCTCTGGCCCCTGCCGCCGAACGTGCTAGGCTATGATGAACCGCATTGGAGGACGACATGAGCATCACCTATCTGCACACAATGGTCCGGGTGAAGGACCTTGACGCGTCCATCGCCTTTTACAAGCTGCTGGGGCTTGAGGAACGGCGCCGGATCGACAACGAAAAGGGCCGGTTCACGCTGGTGTTCCTGTGCCCGCCCGGTCAGGAAAACGGCGATGTGGAGCTGACCTACAATTGGGATGGCGACGAGGGGCTGCCCTCGGACGGGCGGCATTTCGGACATCTGGCCTACCGGGTCGACGATATCTACGGGCTTTGCCAGAAGCTGATGGACGCGGGCGTCGCGATCAACCGGCCGCCGCGCGACGGGCATATGGCCTTTGTGCGCTCGCCCGACAATGTCTCGGTCGAGCTGCTGCAGAAGGGCGACGCGCTGCCTCCGGTCGAACCCTGGGCGAGCATGGAAAACACGGGCCATTGGTAGGGGGCCTGACATCGGTAAAGGGCCTGACATTGGCTCTGGGGCTGGCTTTGGCCGGCCCCGCCGCAGCAGAATGCCGGCTGGCGCTGGCGCTGGCGCTGGACGTGTCCTCTTCCGTCGATGCCGCCGAGGACCGGTTGCAGCGCGAAGGCCTGGCGGCGGCGCTGACCTCGGACGAGATCGTCGAGGCGATCTTGAGCGTGCCGGGTCAGAGCGTTGCGCTGACGGCCTTTGAATGGAGCGGCCGGTACCAGCAAGAGATGATGCTGGGCTGGGTGATCCTGGACAGCCGCGAAGCCATCTTTTCCGCCGCCCGCCGGATCGTCCAGTCGCAGCGGCGGCACACGGAATTTCCCACGGCGATCGGCTATGCGATCGGCTTTGCCGCCGGGCTGTTCGCCCAGGCGCCCCCCTGCCTGGCCCAGACACTGGATATCTCCGGCGACGGGCGCAACAATGACGGCTTCATCCCGGCCCTGGCGTATGAGAACTTTCCGCTCAACGAAGTCACGGTGAACGGGCTGGTGATCGGCGGCATGGGCATCGGCCTGCGTGGCTATTACGAGCGCGAGGTGATCAAGGGTCCCGGCGCATTTGTCGAACAGGCCACCGGCTTTGCGGATTTCGAGCGGGCGATGCGGCGCAAGCTGCTGCGCGAGTTGCAGGTACAGACCCTGGGCTCGCTGGATCTACCAGACCCGTCGGCGGGCCAGGGCGATGACCGGAACGGCGGCTAGGATGCGGGCCCGGGCGGGGACGAAAGCCCGGGCCGGACAGAGCCGGGGCAAATACACCATATGGGATGCGGGCATGTCCGCCCGATTGCGCGGCGGCTTGCGCGCGCTCGCCATCCCCGCGCTGATCCTGCTGACGGCGCTTCCGGCCCGGGCGGGCTGCCGTCTGGCGCTGGCGTTGGGGCTGGATGTCTCGGGATCGGTGGATGACGCCGAATACCGCCTGCAATTGGACGGGCTGGCCGCCGCGCTGCTGCGGCCCGAGGTCTCTGACGCGCTGCTGGCCTTCCCCGAGGCGCCGGTGCGGCTCTATGTCTTCGAATGGGCGGGCCGGGGGCAACAGCGCCGGGTGCTGGACTGGGCCGAGATCGGCTCTGCCGATGACATCGCGCGCATCGCCCAGATCCTGCGCGGCACCGGGCGCATCGCGATGGATCCGTCAACGGCCCTGGGCGAGGCGATCCTGACCGGGGCGGCGGCCCTGTCGCAGCAGGGCGCCTGCTGGCACCGCACCCTCGATCTGTCCGGCGACGGCAAGTCCAACACCGGCCCGCGCCCGCGCGATGTGGCCGCCCCCGGCATCACTGTGAACGGTCTGGTGATCGGGTCGGACGCCCGCGCCGCCGGCGATCCCCGCAGCGCCGAGACCGGCGCATTGCAGGGATATTACGCCAACGAGGTGATCCGCGGACCCGGCGCCTTCACCGAAGTGGCGCAGGGCTTCGCCGATTTCGAGGCGGCGATGGCGCGCAAATTGCTGCGCGAGCTGACCGTTCTTGTCCTGTCGGGCCCTATACAGTCGGGGCCCATACAGTCGAACCGCGCAGAGGAGTGATTGGCACTCTGCGCGGGCTTGAGTATGGTCGGCGCCGGAGGGTTGGACGTATGACAGCGCTTACGGAATATCAGCGGCTGGAGACGCCAGGGATCTGGCGCGCCTCGCCACAGGCGCAACGGCGCGACGTGATCGTGTCGGTCGGGGATGCCACATTGGTGATCTATGACGGCGCGAGCCGCCCTCTGGCGCATTGGTCCCTGGCCGCGCTGGAACGCGAAAACCCCGGGCTGCGGCCGGCGCTCTACCGCCCCGGCGCCGATTCCCCCGAAGAACTGGAACTCACCGATGCCGAGATGATCGCCGCGATCGAACGCGTGGCCAGCGCGATCCGATCGCGCCGCCCGCGCGAGGGGCGGCTGCGCTATGTGCTGCTGGCCGGCGCGCTGGTAGGGGTCGTGGCACTGGCGGTGCTGTGGTTGCCCGGCGCCCTGATCGGCCATGCGGCCAGCGTCGTTCCCGCCGCCAAACGCGCCGATCTGGGCGAGCGTCTGCTGGTCGAAATCCACCGCGTCGCGGGCGCGCCCTGCGGCACCCCCCTGGGCAACCGGGCGCTCGATGTGCTCCACGGGCGGCTGATCGACGGCCCCGGGCGGCTGGTGGTGCTGCCGGGCGGCATCGCCACGGCGGCGCATCTGCCGGGCCATATCGTGCTGCTGAACCGCGCCCTGGTCGAGGATTTCGAGGATCCCAACGTCGTCGCCGGTTTCATCCTGGCCGAAACGCTGCGCGCCCGGGGGACCGACCCGGTGGAATCGCTCCTGACGGCGGCGGGTCCGATGGCGGCATTTCGCCTGCTCACCACCGGCGATGTCGAACGCGACGCGCTGGCCGCCTATGCCGAAACCCTGATGACCGCCCCCATGGCCCCCCTGCCCGACGGCATGGTGCTGACGCGCTTTCTGGCCGCCGATGTCCCGGTGACGCCCTATGCCTATGCGCTGGATGTGACAGGCGAGACGACCATCGGCCTGATCGAGGCGGACCCCGTCGAAGAACTCATGGCCCTGCCTGTGCTACGCGACGCCGAATGGGTCAGCCTGCAAGGCATCTGCGGCGAGTAACCCGGCTCCAGTCGCCTCCGCCCGCAACAGCGCATCGCCTCGCGGCGGGCGCGAATAGTCTCGCGCGGCAGCGCACCTTCTGGCAGCGCCAAGCCTACAACCCGCGCCCACACCGACACCCCCGCGTCACCTGGCAACGCGCGTGCATAGTCTCGCGCGGCAGCGCTCCACTTGGCAGCGTCCAAGATGTCGGGCGGGGCCTTTCCCTTGCCGCGCGCCCATGCCAGTGTCGCGCAAAACGGGAAGACTCTGCCAATGCCGATCACCACCTGCGTCTTCGACGCCTACGGCACCTTGTTCGACGTCTCCGCAGCGGCGCGAGAAGCGGCGGCGGAACCGGGCAATGAGGCCCTGCGCGACGTCTGGATGCAACTGGCCTCGGACTGGCGCCTGAAGCAATTGCAATACACCTGGCTGCGCGCCGTGGCAGAGGCGCATGCGGATTTCTGGCAGGTCACCCAGGATGGGCTCGACTGGGCGATGGAGGCCGCGGGCCTCACCGACCCCCACCTGCGGGACCGCTTGCTGCACCTCTACTTCGAACTCTCCGCCTATCCAGAGGTGCCGCAGATGCTGGCCACCCTCAAGGCCCGGGGCTATCACACCGCGATCCTGTCCAATGGCGAACCAAGGATGCTGGAGGCCGCGGTGCAAAGCGCCGGTGTCGCCGCCCATCTGGACGCCGTGCTTTCGGTGGAAAGCGTGGGCGTCTTCAAACCGCACCGGCGGGTCTACGATATGGTCGGCTCCCGCTTCGGCACAACGCCCGAGGCGGTGCTCTTTGTCTCCTCCAACGGTTGGGACGCGGCCGGGGCCAAGGGCTATGGCTTTGCCACCGTTTGGGTCAACCGCGCCGGCGACCCGGTGGACCGCCTGCCCTGGCGCCCCGACCACATCCTGTCCGACCTGACCGACATTCCAACCCTGGCAAAGGCCGCCTGATGCCCCATTTCGACGCTTTCGATGGCACCCGCCTGCATTACACCGACACCGGCGACGGGCTGCCCATTCTCTGCCTGGCGGGCCTGACCCGCAACGGCACCGATTTCGACTATGCCGCGCCGCATCTGTCCGATGTGCGGATGATCCGCCTGGACTATCGCGGGCGCGGCGCCAGCGCCTGGGCCGACCCGGCCACCTATACAGTCCCGATCGAGGGGCAGGACGCCGTGGCGCTGCTGGATCACCTGGGCCTGGCGCGGGCGGCGGTCCTTGGCACCTCGCGCGGGGGGCTGATCGCGATGCTGCTGGCCGCGACCGTCAGGGATCGGGTGATCGGCGCCTGCCTGAACGACATCGGCCCCGTCATCGCCCCGCAAGGGCTGGAGGTGATCCGCGCCTATATCGGCAAGAACCCGGCGGCCAAGACCTATGACGACGTAGCCATGGCCATGGCCAGCCGGATGGCCGGGTTCGAGGGCGTGCCGGACAGCCGCTGGAAGGAAGAGGCGCACAAGCATTTCCTGCCCGATGGCGACGGGCTGAAAATCAATTACGACCCAGAGCTCGCCCGCGCCTTCGAGGCGGCAGAGACGCAAGCAGACGCTCTGCCCCCGGATTTCTGGCCCTTCTTCGAGGCCTTCGCCGGGCTGCCGCTGGCAACGATCCGGGGCGCGAACAGCGATCTGTTGTCGCCCGAGACCTTCGCCGAGATGCAGCGCCGCCGCCCCGACATGATCGCCGCCGAAGTCCCCGGACGCGGCCATATCCCCTTTCTGGACGAGCCCGAAGCCGTGGCCGCCCTTCGCCGCTGGGTGGTCGCATGTCAGTCAGCCTGAGCGACATAGAGGCCGCCGCCGCCCGCCTCGCCCCCGTGGTCCGGCGCACTCCGCTGCTGTCCTCGCCCTTTCTGGACGAGATCGCGGGACGGCGCGTGCTCGTGAAACCCGAATGCCTGCAGCACACCGGCTCGTTCAAGTTTCGCGGTGGCTGGTCGGCGGTCTCGGCCCTGCCCGCCGAGGTGCGCGCCCGTGGCGTGATCGCCTTTTCCTCCGGCAATCACGCGCAGGGGGTGGCCGATGCCGCCCGGCGCCACGGCATTCCGGCGGTGATCATCATGCCCCAGGACGCGCCGGCGCTGAAGATCGCCAACACCCGCGCCCTGGGCGCCGAAGTGGTGCTGTATGACCGCGCCGGCGGGGTCGACCGCGACGCCCTGGGCGCAAAGCTGTCGCAGGAACGCGGCCTGACGCTGATCAAACCGTTTGACGAGCCGATGGTGATCGCCGGTCAGGGCACCGCCGGACTGGAGATCGCAGAACAGGCCGCCGAACTTGGCATCGACACCGCCGATGTGCTGGTCTGTTGCGGCGGCGGCGGGCTGACATCCGGCATCGCCCTGGCGCTGGAGGCGCGCGCCCCGGGATTGCGGGCCCGGCCCGTCGAGCCCGAGGGGTTTGACGACGTGGCCCGCTCGCTTGTCAGTGGCCACCGAGAGGTGAATGACCGGCCCTCCGGCTCGATCTGCGACGCGATTGTGACCCCTACCCCCGGGGCGCTGACCTTTCCGATCCTGCACCGCCTCTGCGGCCCGGGCATCGTCATGCCCGATGCCCAATGCCTGCGCGCCATGGCGGCGGCCTTTACACGACTGAAACTGGTGCTGGAACCGGGCGGCGCCATTGCATTGGCCGCCGCCCTGTACCGCCCCGATGCGGTAGAGGGCGATACAGTGATCGCCGTCGCCTCGGGCGGCAACGTGGACCCCGGCCTGTTCCGCGAGGCATTGGACACCTACAAGGACGGCGCGTGATCGCTGTCGCCGAGTGGGGGATCAGGCGTTGCCACCGTGTGGGGCCAGCCTTCGATGCCCAGCTTCCGTGGGCAAGACTTCATAGGTCAGCCTTCGCGATCCAGCCTTCATAGGTCAGTATTCCTGGGCCAGCCCTCGTGGGCCAGACCTCGTGGACCAGACCTCGTGGACCAGACTTGGTCGGGCCTTAGCCGTTGTCCTGTTGGCGCGGATCTTGGCGCGGTCTTCCGCATCCTTGATCGGTTTCAGCCCCCCCCTCTGGCCCCGGATCCAGCCGAATCCGGTCGGCGGTCGGGCGCATCCGCGACATGGTCCGCACCGACCCGACCATGGGCGGCCTACCTGATGGTGTAGCCGCCATCGACCATCAGATTCTCGCCCGTGACAATCGCGGCGGCATCGCTGCTCAGGTAGAACGCCGCCGCCGCGATCTCTTCGGGTTTCGCGAAACGGCCCACAGGAATGTCCCGCCTGGCCTGCTCGCCCTTTTCGCCGGACCATCCGACCAGCGACATCGGCGTCTCCACCACCGTAGGGGAAATCGCGTTGACGGTGATGCCAAAACGCGCCCATTCCAGCGCCAGCACCTTGGTCAGACCGATCAAACCGGCCTTGCTGGTCCCATAGGCGGCATGCTCGGCAATCGCGATGACACCCGCCTGCGAGGCGATGTTGACGATCCGGCCCTGCCCAGAGCGTTTCAGCCAGGGCAGCGCCGCCCGCGCCATCAGCCACGGCGCGCGCAGGTTGATCGCCTGCGTCCGGTCCCAGTTCTCGACCGTCTCTTCCTCTGCCGGGGCGACGATGCCAAGGCCCGCGTTGTTGACCAGCACGTCGATCCCTAGCTCCGCGCCGATCTCTGCCGTCACCGCCGCGATGGCCTCGGGGTCGGTCAGGTCCAGCCGCCAACAGCGCGGGCTCCCCGGAAGGCTTTGCGCCAGATCCTCGCAATCCGCGATGTCGACCAGGGCAAGCTGCGCCCCGGCGGCGGCGAAGGTCTGGGCCATCGCCGCGCCAATCCCCCCGGCCGCGCCGGTCACAAGCACGGTTCTTCCCGAAAACTCTGCCATGGCTCAGATGTCGAAATTCGTGGGCAGGACGATCATGTCCCGGATCGTCACATTGCGGCCCCGGCTGAGGGCGAAGATCAGCGCGTCCGCGACCTCGCTGGGTTCGATCAGCGAGCCGCTCTCCTTGGCCTTGCGCAGGTTCTCTTCGGGCCAATCGGCCAGCAGCGCCGAAATCACCGGCCCCGGAGAAACCTGACCCACGCGAATGCCATGCGCGCGCAATTGACGGCGCATGGTCTGGACAAAACAGGTGATCGCCCATTTCGACCCCGAATAGACCGGCTCCCACGCGATCGCGGCATGACCCGCGACAGAGCATGTGACCCAGATATCGCCGGTCTTGCGCGATTTCATATGCGGGATCACGGCGTGCACGTTCTTCATCACCGCGTTGATGTTGAGGTTCAGCATCCGGTCGATGGTGTCGGCATCCGTCTCATCCAGATCGCCGCCGATATAGGTGCCAGCGTTGCAATAAAGGATGTCGATATGGTCCACCTTCTCGAGGATCTCGGGGACCAGCGCCTTGCAGCTGTCCGCGTCCAGCAGATCGGTGACCTGTGCAATCGCCTTGTCGCCCAGGCGGGCAGTGATCTCGGACAGGGCCTTTTCATCCCGGTCCACCATGACCACCGTCGCGCCCTCGGCCAGCAATGCTTCGGTGGCAGCCAGGCCGATGCCCGAGGCCGCCCCGGTGATCGCAGCGATTTTTCCGTTCAGAGTTTCGGCCATGTCGGGCCTCCTTGTCGTAAGTATTGAGAGGGGTCAGACGGCCAGGAAACCGCCATCGATGGGAAGCACCGCGCCCGTCACCATCGGGGCGTCGTCGCTGAGAAGCATGACGATGGACCTGGCCACATCCTCGACCTCGGCAAAGCGGCCGACCGGGTGGCGGACCATCATCGGGTCTTTCTTGGCCGGATCAGACCAGGCCGCCGCGGCCAGTTCGGTCATCGTGACGGTCGGCGCCACCGCATTCACCCGGATGCCATGGGCGCCGAGTTCCTTGGCCATGACACGCGTGGCGCCTTCCAGCCCGGCCTTGGAGGCAGCGTAGCACATGTGTTCGTTGAACCCGCGATGCCCGGCGATGGAGGTGACGTTCAGGATCGCCCCGCCCCCGCCGGCCGCCACCCGGGCGCGGGCGAATTCCTGGGCGCAGACAAGCGCCGCGCGCAGGTTGATGCCCAGGACGGCCTCGTATCCGTCCTCCGTCATCTCCAGCACCGTTTCCAGCACGTTGGTCCCGGCGCAATTGATCAGGTAGTCGCAGGTCCCCGCCTGTTTCATCGCCGCGCGGGCGGTGGCGGGATCCATCAGATCGACGAGGATCGAGCTGCTGCCCGTCTGCGCCGCGAGGCTGTCGAGATCGGACGCAGTCCGCGCCATCGCGATGACCTTTGCCCCGCGCTGTGCCATCTCAACCGCGCAGGCCCGGCCGATGCCCTTGCCCGCCCCGGTGATGATGACGCTTTGCCCTTCGAATTGCCCGGCCATATGCGGCGCTCCTTAATGGGTGATGTAGCCGCCATCGGCGACCAGGGTTGCACCGGTGACATAGGATGCGGCGTCTGAGGCGAGGAACAGCGCGCAACTGGCCATCTCCTCGGGCGTACCGAACCGGCCCATGGGGGTATTGTCGGCCCAGACCTTGCTGAGCTCGGGGTCTTCCATTCCGCCGATGGCCATGCGCGTGCGGATATAGCCCGGCGCCAGCGCGTTCACCCGGATCCCGCGCCCGGCATATTCAAAGGCCATGACAGTGGTCATCTGGTGGATCGCCGCCTTGGAGGAATTATACGCGACCTGAAGCTGCGGCTTGTTGGCCACATGGCCAGAGATCGAGCCGATGTTCACGATGGACCCGGCCCCCTGATCCAGCATCGGACGGATCACAGACCGGGCCACGCGGAACGGCGCGATCAGGTTGGTGTTCATGATCCGGGCGAGACGTTCATCGTCGAAATCGTGGAAGTCGCCGCCATCGGCGACGCCAGCATTGTTCACCAGGATGTCGAGGCGCCCAAACCGGTCGAGGGTTTCGTGCACCAGCCGGTCCGGCGTGGCCGGGTCGGTGATGTCGCCCGCAACAAAGGCATGGTCGCCGCCGCCGGTCAGCGCGCGGGAGTCGTCGGTTTCCGAGCGGGCAGAGAGCATGCAGCGCGCCCCCGCCTCGGCAAACAATTGGGCGATCGCAAGGCCAATGCCGCGATTGCCGCCGGTGATCAGCGCGACTTTTCCATCCAGACGAAATTGAGACAGCGACATGGGTCAGGTTCCTTTCGGGGTACAGGCTGCGTGATAGGCCTTTAGACTGTCGCGGACCCGCCCCGTCAGTACGGCTTCGGGGTCCAGCGCTATGCCTGCCGCATCGGCGCGACTTGGCAGGTATTGCAGCAACAGCGGCAGGGGGACGGGCTGACCCCGCAGCGCCTCCAGCAGGCGCTGAACGGCGGCGCAGGCCTTGGGCGTCGCCCAGTAATAGCGGATGCGATCAGACAGCGAATAGTGGCGCATCACCCGTTGCGCCGCCGGGTCGCCGTCGCTGTGGCGCGCCCACATCTCGGGCGTCTCCAGCATCAGCTCTTCCATGGCGCGGTACAGCGCCCGGTCGCCGTAATCGGGCAGCAGATCGGTGGCGATCAGATCCAGCGCATAGAGCGCTTCGCGCAGCACGAAGGTCAGTTCCGGGCCGACCTTGAGGATCGGAAACCCGTCGCGCACCAGATCGGACAGGCGGTCGGTGCCCTGATAATCGGTTGAATGGGCCTCGAACACCAGACCGTCCAGATCGTCCAGCACCCGGGTCAGATCGCGGGCCTTGGCGGGGTCATAGGCAATGACGTTGTGATTGCCGAATTCCACCCCCGGCTGCACCACAAGCGCGATGACCCGGCCCAGCATGTCGGCCAGACCCGCCGCCTCGAACACGTCCCTGTGCACCGCGACGGTTGTGCGGGCCGCCTCCGGGGCTGTCGGTTCAATCGCGTCGAGCGCGTGATCCGCGCCGCCGGGCGGCGGCACTTCGGTGCCGATGACGTAAAGCGGCGGGGGCAGACCGGCCTGCCGCGCTGTCTCTTCGGCGCGGGCGGCCAGGCGCGCGGCCCGCTGCGCCGTTGTCCGGTCGTCCAGCGCCGCCGGCTCCCCGGCGCAGCCCATCGAGGCGTCCAGGTGCAGCTTCCGGAACCCAGCCGCCACATAGGCCGCCACCATGTCACAGGCCTGATCCATCGCTGCCTCGGCGGGCAGATCGCACCAGGGGTTGGGGCCAAGGTGATCGCCACCCAGAAGGATCAGATCTTCGGGGCAGCCTTCTTCCTGCGCCAGACCCCGCACCAGCGCGGCAAAGTCGGTGGGCGTCATCCCCGTATAGCCGCCATGCTGATTGACCTGATTGCAGGTCGCCTCGATCAACACGGCGCTTTGGGTGTCGCGCCCGTGCTGCAACGCCGCCCGCAGAACGATCGGATGCGCCGAACAGACAGAGGTGACACCGCGCGGCCGCCCGGCACGCATGGCCCCGGCCAGTTCCGTCAAATATTCCAAGGTCATGCCCGGCGCTCCGTCTGTGCGATGAAGGCGTCAAGCTCTGCCCTTGTGCCCGCCCCCTCCATGGGGCCACGCCGGGTAACGTTGCGGGCGCCCGCGGCATTGGCATAGGTCAGCGCCTGATCCACAGCCATCCCAAGCCGCCGCGCCGCCACATAGGCCCCGCCAAAGCAATCCCCGGCGCCGGTCGGGTCCACTTCCGTCACGACAAAGGCCGGGGCATCGGTCACATCGCCCGTCGCCGCGTGGCACCTGGCGCCCTCCGCCCCGCGTTTCACGACCACCTCGGAGGCGCCCAGCGACAACAGGCGGTCGATGGCGGCGGGTTCGCCCGCCTCTGGCGCCACACCGGAGGCAACGAACAGCTCTTCGCCGGACGGCAACAGCAGGTCGGCCATCGCCACAATTCGCGCAATCCGCGCCCCAGTTTCGCCATCGGCCTGCAATTCCTTGCGCATGTTTGGGTCGAGAGAGACGGTGCCGCCCCGCGTCTTGATCACGCCCACCGCCCTTTCGATCATCGGCCAGACGGTGGCGTTACCCAGAAGCGTGCCCATGACGTGCAAATGCCCGGCGCGGGCGACGACCTTGTCGACGGCCTCTGTCCAGGCCAGCCGGCCCGCCGCCGAGGTCCACATGTTGAACACGAAATCCCGGCTGCCATCCGGGCGATAGCGGACAAAGGCGGTGCCGGTGGGCAGATCCGGGTCGGTGAGCACGCCCGACACATCGACGCCCCCCTGTTCCAGCCGCCGCAGGTTGACGCGCCCGAAATCGTCGTCGCCAACCGCGCCGATCATCGCCGCCGCCCCGCCCATGCGGCCGCATTGGTCGATAAAAATTGCCGGTGCCCCGCTTGGGTAGGGGCCAATCAGGGGCACCGGCTCGGCAAAGCCGGCACCGACGGTGGTCGCCACGATCTCGGCAAGGATCTCACCGATGCAGATCGTCGGTCCAAGGCTGTCAGGCGCAAGCGTCATGGCTCAGGCGGTCGCGTTGGTGGCGCGGCGGCGCTGCGCCTCGGCCCATTTCAGCTCGATGAACTGCTTGGCATGGGAGGCGAGCGCGTCATTGTCGCTCCAGGTGTCGCGCCAGATCGCGCAGGCGAGCGACAGCGATTCATCCACGATGGTCGTCGAAAAGCTCTCGAACACGACATCGCGATCATAGCCGATCTCGATCAGCGCATCAAAGATCGGCTCCCATGCGATGGTGCCGTCGCCCAGAAAGCCACGGTTGGATTCCCCGATGTGGAAGTAGCCCATCTTGTCGCCCGCCATGCGGATGGCCGCCGCCGGATCGGCTTCTTCCATCTGCATATGGAACGTGTCCATGTGCAGTTTCACATGGTCGTCGCCGGTGTCCTTGAGGAATTTGAGCCCCTGCGCGGTGGTGTTCAGCAGGTTCGTCTCGAACCGGTTCACCAGCTCCAGCACCAGATCGATCCCGGCCTCCCGCGCCAGCTCCGACGTCTGGGCAATCGCCTCGACCGAGTTCTTCCACCCGTCGCTGGTGGGCGCACGGTTGTACTTGGTATGCGCGGAGTAAAGGATCCCGCCCAGCTTGTCGCCCCCCACATCGCGTACAGCCTTCACCGCGTCCGACAGCATGGCCTTGCCCGCCTTCACGCAATCGGGATCCTCGGAGGACACGTCCTTGTCCAGCGGCAACCCCATGGTCACACCGATCTGGAGACCCGTTTCCTGCGCCTTGCGCGCCAGACGGTCGAGATCGAACAATTCCGGCCGCAGATAGGCGAATTCGATACAGCGATAGCCATGCTCTGCCGATTTCTCGAGCGCCCGTTCCAGCCCGTCCTGCGTTTGCCCTCCCGTCCAGACAAACGAGTGTATTCCCAGTCTCCGCATCTGTCCTATTCCCGTTTCTGCAAGGCTTGGTTCTGGATGGCCACGCTTTCCAGCAAGAGTCGCGCCGTCCGGTCATCGGTGACGAGCGTGTCCACGAGGCCGCGCTGACAGGCGGCCCGGATGATCTGGACCTTGTGCGGCCCCGCCGCGGCCATGATCTTTTCGGGGATGTCGATCACCTCGCCCAGCGGCATGCCGATGGTCCGGTTGTCGATCTCTTTCGAAACGGACCGGCCGTCCCGATCCAGAAATTGCCCCAGGACGTCCCCGATGGCCCCTGCTGTGACAAGGCCCTCTGGCGTCATTTCCTGCGGCAATCCATGTTCGACCAGAAACGATTTCGCCGACACGTTCGAACATGTCAGCAAGACCGCATCCAGCGATTTGAACTTCTCGAAATGCTCCTTCAGCGCGTATTGCGACAAGAACAGATCGCGGTCGATTCCTTCCGACAGATAGATCGGCGCGGTCAGCACCGAATATTTGGCGCCCAGGATGTTCGCAAAGCCCGAAGCGATCCCGAAGGAATTCAGCGTAGAGCCCCGCGCAGTGCCGCCCAGGATCGAGACGACCTCCAGCTTCGGGTGTGACTGGCGCGACAGCTTGCGGATAGCGGAATCCAGCGTCAGCCCCCAAGACACGCCAAGCGACGTCCAGCCACCGGCGGCCAGCCGTTCCGTCATCAGCGCCGCAAGCGCCGCGCCCACGGATTTATGGTAGTCGTAATTTGCCTCGCTGGCCGGGCTGATCACGGCGCGCTTCAGGCCAAGCGATGTCTTCAGGTCTTCCTGCATCTCGACCCGGGGCAGGAACGGCGATTCGATGTGAAACTTCACAAGGCCCATGGATTTGGCCCGCTGGATCGCCTGGTTTACCCGCAGCCGCGTGACATTCATCAGACCCGCGATCTCTGCCTGGGTCAGTTCGTTCACGTAGTAATGCCAACAGATCTCGGTAACGAAGGCGTCACTGTCTTCGTTTGGTTCGCGTGCCAAACCGATCTCCTCCCCCTCATCCGGCCCTTGGTGCAAGCTGGAAGAACACCATTATTGCACGCCATACATCTGTTTGGCAATCCATACACTTGAGAATCTTACACTTGCATGCAGCGGGCATCATATGTCATTTTTGCCTGGGAGGCGGCGCGAATCGTATCGGAAACGGCCATGAGAGGCTGGCGTTGCGCTCTGACAAAAATATGGGAGGAAAGCCGTGAGCTTTGCATTCAGACTGGGCGCATCCGCGCTTGCACTAACGGTCGGAGCGACAGCTTCGTTCGCAGGTGGCCATGAGGCCTTTTGGAAGGACGCCGCCGCGCCGTACCAGGGCGTGACCATTCGTGGCGTAACGGAATCGTCCCCGCCGTCGCTGTATATCCGCGAGGTTCTGGCCCCGGAATTCGAAGCCCTGACCGGCATCCGCGTCGATATCGAAACGACGTCCTGGGATCAGATGTTCGACAAGGCGATCAAGGACATGGAAGCCGGCACCGGCATCTATGACATGGCCTATATCGAGCAGGACATCATCTATTCCTATCTCGCCCGGGACTTCCTGACCAACCTGACGGAGTTTCTTGACGCGAACCCGGAGCTGAAGGCGCCGACCTACGACGAGGCGAACTTCACCACCTTCGCCGACTACTTCAAGGACGGCAACGGCGACCTCTACGGCGTGCCGATGGAAGCCTTCCTGAAGATCTACCTCTACCGCACAGACCTGTTCGGCGACCCGGCCATCCAGGCGGCGTTCAAGGAAAAGGCCGGCCGCGATCTGGTGCCCGCCACCAACCACGCCGAATACGCCGAAATTGCCGCGTTCTTCACCGAATACGGCGAGGCCAACGACATGGACCTGTGGGGCACCACCGCCCAGGCCCATACCGGCCACGTTGCCTCCTGGTATGAGTATTACGAATCCGTTGCCCCGACCTTCGGCGTTTACAACTGGGGCATCGATGCGGACAACAACTATGCCGCGTCGGTCGCCAACGGCGGCGCGATGAACGGCCCGGAAGCCGTCGAAGCGATGACCTGGTGGCTGTCCATGCGCGACATCGCGCCACCGGAAAGCCCCGCCTCCACCTGGACCGAAGTCGGCACGACCTTTGGTGCCGGACGCGCGGCGCAGGGCCTGGTCTATGGCGAAAACGCAGGCTGGATCGCGGCGGACGAGACCAAATCGCTTGTGGTCGGCAAAGTCGGCGTGGCCCTGCCCCCGCTGGCGGACGGTGTCCTTGACGAGGTCGAGGGCGGTACCGGCTACATCGGCTACTACGACGGTGGCGCTTTCGGCATGCCGCATTCTTCCAAGAACAAGGAAGCCACGGCGCTGTTCCTGCAGTACATCGGCCAGAACGAAGTCCAGCCTGACTGGGCCGTCGCCGCGCCGCGGGTCACCAATGTCGCGACCTACGACGATCCGAAAGTTGTGGCCTTCAACGAAGAGCTTGGCGGATACTACGACCTGATCCGCGACAAAGGCTACCTCTTCGCCGGTGCCCCTCCCTACCCGTTCCACGCCCAGGTGCGTGAGGCCACGGCGCCGATCTTCTACCAGATCCTGCTTGGCGACCTCGACGTGCAGGAAGGCCTCGACATGATGGCCGCCGCTGCCGAAGAGACGCTGACCGAGCTTGGGTACCGTAAGTAACCAGTCCTCCCGGTATATGGTACCAAACGGGGTCGCCGCAAAACCTTGCGGCGACCCA
The DNA here is from genome assembly GCA_964352155.1 of uncultured Maritimibacter sp. Lineage (GTDB taxonomy): Bacteria > Pseudomonadota > Alphaproteobacteria > Rhodobacterales > Rhodobacteraceae > Psychromarinibacter. Next base: position 15,110 of record CAYGRI010000007.1, read on the forward strand.
CAACAGACAGCATAACATGTCTGCAATCAGCACCGCCGCGCCGCAGGACACGGCGCCGACGGTCGGGGGAATACGTCATGCAAAACAAGCGGCTTGGCTGGATCTTTCTGGCACCGACCTTGGTCATTCTTTTCTTCTTTGGCGTCGTTCCTTTCGTCTACGTCGTTTTCGTTTCGTTTCATTCCTGGAACCCTTTCGCCGTCAATCCGGAAATGGTGTTCAACGGCGCCGACAATTTCCGAAAGATCGTCTTTGACGCCGCCTTTCTGAACTCCCTTGGCGTGACGGTGATGTTCGTTGTCTTCGCCGTGACCTCGCAACTGATCCTCGGCTATCTGCTGGCCCAGGCCTTCATGCGAGAGTTTCCGGGCAAGGCCATCTTCCGCACGATCCACACGCTGCCGCTGATCATGGCACCGATCATCGTCGGGTCGGTCTGGAAGCTGATGACCACGCCCTCCATCGGGATCATCCCGCATTACCTGGACGAATGGTTCGGCATCACGATGAACATCGGCACCTCGGCGCCTGCGGCCTTCGCGACCATCGTCATCATGGATATCTGGCACTGGACGCCGCTGGTCACGCTGACGCTGATCGCCGCCCTCGTGTCCCTGCCACCCGACCCGTTCGAGCAGGCGCAGATCGACGGCGCCGGCAAGCGCCAGATCTTCTGGCATATCACCCTGCCGATGATCGCACCGGCCGTGGTCGCCACGCTGTTCATCCGGCTGATGGATGCGCTGCGCACTGTCGATGAGGTCTGGATGCTGACCGGCGGCGGCCCCGGGTCTGCGACACGCTTTGTCGGTGTGCATATCTTCAAGGAAGTGTTCCCGAAGACCAATTATGGCTATGGATCGACCATCTCGGTGATCGTTCTTTACCTGACAATCGTGTCCTGCTGGTTGCTCTATGTGACCATGCTCGCACCGCGCAGCAAGAAGGACTGACGCCATGAGAAAGCAAAGCCCGATCGTCGGCATCGTGTTCTGGACGCTTGTCAGCTTTCTGACGTTGTTCCCGATCTACTGGCTGTTCGTGATCTCGGTCAAACCAGCGGTGCAGCTGTTTTCCACACCGGAACTGATCGTGACGGATCCCTATTGGGGCAATTACGCCAAGGTCTGGGGCGACCGGCTGTTGCGCAGCTACATGCTGAACTCGGTCATCATCTCGACCGGGAACGCGGTGCTGTGCACGGTGCTGGGCTTTTTCGCCTGCTACGCCCTGTCGCGCTTCAACATGAGCGGCAAGGAATCGATCTTCTTCTGGACGATCACCAACCGAATGGCGCCGCCCGCCGTGTTCTTGTTGCCGCTGTTCCTGCTGATGACGCAGGTCTATCGGGTGGGCGACTGGAACCTACTGGACACGCGCATCGGGATGATCCTGGTCTATTGCACGTTCAACCTGCCCTTCGCGATCTGGACCCTGCGGCCAACCGTCGACGGCATTCCGAAAGAGCTGGACGAAGCCGCCTATGTGGACGGCGCCAGCTCTTGGAAAGTGATCACAGAGATCGTCTTTCCCCTGTGCCGTCCGGGCCTTGCGGTGACGCTGATCCTGACCTGGGTGTTCGCCTGGAACGAATATCTGCTGGCCGCGACGCTGACCAATTTCAACGCCCGCACCCTGACGACGGGCCTGTCGGAATATGTCACGACGACGGGAACGGAATGGGGCGTGATGGCGACGATCTCTGTCTTCACGCTGATCCCGGCGCTGATCGTCTTTGGCCTCGTGCAAAAGCACATCGTGGCCGGGCTGACCTTTGGCGCGGTGAAAGGGTAAAATATGGCCGATCAACACGAAACACCGCTGGCCTCGGCCCTGCTGGAGGAAGAAAGCGAGTCCCAGTTCGACGCGCCGAAATCCGGCTTCCTGCCGATCGAGACCAACGCCTTCGACCGCCTGTTCATCTCGGTTGTGATCTGGATCGCGATGTCGCTCTTCTGGTTCCGGTTTCTGGAGCCGATGGGCCTGTCGATCTGGATCTGCAACGCCATCGCGGTGGGTCTCGCATTCTTCATCATCAAGAAAGGCTGACGCATGGAATCGCTCGTCCTTGAACGAAAAGACGAACTCAGCCTGCGCGACGTTCCCGAGATCGACCGCGAGGAAGAGGTTCTGGGCCCGCGCAACGTGCGCATCAAGCTGCATACGGTCGGCATTTGCGGCTCGGACGTGCATTACTACACACATGGGCGCATCGGGCCCTTCGTCGTAAACGCGCCGATGATCCTGGGGCACGAAGCCTCGGGCACGGTGATCGAGGTGGGCGCCGAGGTGACCACCCTCAAGACCGGCGACCGGGTATGTATGGAGCCGGGGATCCCCGACCCCAACAGCAAGGCCACGCGGCTTGGCATGTACAACATCGACCCAGCGGTGCGGTTCTGGGCGACGCCGCCGGTGCATGGCATCCTGCGCCCGACCTGCGTGCACCCCGAGGCCTTCACCTTCAAACTGCCCGACAACGTCAGCTTTGCCGAGGCCGCGATGGTCGAGCCGCTGGCGGTAGGCGTGCATGCGGCCACCAAGGCGCGGGTCCGACCCGGCGACATTGCCGTGGTGCTGGGCGCCGGGCCGATCGGGCTGGTGACCGCCCTGTCCGCGCTGGCGGCGGGCTGTGCCAAGGTTTATGTGACCGATCTGGCCGAAAAGAAGCTGGACATCGCAGGCGCGCTCAGCCCGGCCATCGTTCCGGTGAACGTGACGTCGCAGGACCTGGTCGAGACGGTCAGCCGCGGGACCGATGGATGGGGCGCCGACATCGTCTTTGAAGCCACCGGCAGCCCCCATGCGGCGAAAACGGTGTTCGAGCCGCTCTGCCCCGGCGGGTGCGTCGTCATGATCGGCGGGCAGCCCGACCCGATCCAATACGATGCCGGCGCCGCGATGATCCGCGAAGCGCGGGTGGAGAACATCTTTCGCTATGCGCATGTCTTTCCGCGCTGCGTCGGCATGCTCAGTTCTGGCGCCATCGACGTGAAGCCGCTGATCACACGAACTTTCGCCTTTTCGGACAGCGTGCGCGCCTTCGAAATCGCCGCATCCGCCCCGCCTGCGGATGTGAAGATGCAAATCGAACTGGCGCAATAAGGGGACCTGAAACCATGGCCAGCGTAACAATCGACAATGTGATCAAGCGGTACGGCGCGGCGCAAGTCATGCACGGGGTCAGCGTCGATATCGAAGACGGCGAATTCGTGGTGCTGGTCGGCCCGTCCGGCTGCGGCAAGTCCACCCTGTTGCGCATGCTCGCAGGGCTTGAAGAAATCAGCGACGGCACGATCTCTATCGGCGACCGGGTGGTGAACGACGTGCTCCCCAAGGAGCGCGACATCGCCATGGTGTTCCAAAGCTACGCGCTTTACCCGCACAAGACGGTGTACGAGAATATCAGCTTCCCCCTGAAGATGGCCAAGCGCCCCAAGGAGGAGATCGAGGAAAAGGTCACGCGGGCCGCCGAGATCCTCGACCTGACCAAGTATATCAAGCGCTATCCCAAGGAGCTTTCGGGCGGTCAGCGGCAACGGGTTGCCATGGGCCGCGCCATCGTGCGGGATCCGCAGGTGTTTTTGTTCGACGAGCCGCTGTCGAACCTAGATGCCAAGCTGCGCGTCACCATGCGGATCGAGATCAAGGAGCTGCACCAGCGGCTTGGCACGACCATCGTCTATGTCACCCATGACCAGATCGAGGCGATGACAATGGCGGACAAGATCGTCGTCATGCGCGACGGCCGTGTGGAACAGATCGGCAGCCCGCTCGACCTTTATGATCACCCCGTGAACACGTTCGTTGCGGGCTTTATCGGCTCGCCCTCGATGAACTTTGTCCATGGCAAGATCGCGTCCAAGGACGGGGCCAAGGTGTTTTTGTCCGACAGCGGCCTGACGCTGCCGCTGCCCGAGACCTCGGCGCAGGACGGCCAATCCGTGACATTTGGCGTGCGCCCTGAACATATCCAGATCGGCGATGGCGGGGTGAAGATGGAAGTGGTCGTGGTCGAACCCACCGGATCGGAAACGCAGATCTTCGCGCGCTCCGGCCGCGATCTGATCGACGCGCTGGTCAAGGACCGGATCAACGCGCGGCCCGGATCCCGCCTGGGCTTTCTGATCAACCCCGCCGATGTGCATCTGTTCGACCGCGAGACCGGCAGGCATATCTGAGCAGGTGTAGTCCCGGACGAAAGGAAGTCGGATGTCCCCGCCCGGTGGCGTGATATTTGATCTGGACGGCTGCCTTGTGGACAGCGAGCCCCTGTCGCTGGAGGCGATCGCCTCCGAGATGCAGGCGCTTGGGATCAAGGACGCCTCGGCGCAGGAAATCGGGGACAGATTCCTGGGCGTGGCGATGCCGGTCATCGCGGATTATGTGTCCGGCCGGTTTGGTGCGCCCGTCCCCGGCGATTTTGCCTTGCGGGTCGAACGCCGCCTTCTGGCCGCCTACGAGACCGGTTTGCGCGTCATTCCGGGCGCGGCGGACCTGCTGGGCAGCCTTCAGGCGCAGGGTTTTCCCGTTGCCATCGCAACAGGCGGATCGCTGCGGCGCATGGCGACCACGCTGGACCTGTCCGGGCTGGCCGGGTGGTTCGAGGGCACCGCCTCCAGCGCCGAAGAGGTCGCGCAGGGAAAGCCAGCGCCGGATCTGTTCTTGCTGGCCGTCGAACGGATGGAGATGGCGGCGGGGGATTGCTTTGTGCTCGAGGATTCCCCACATGGCGTGACTGGCGCGGTGGCCGCCGGCATTCCCGCCATCGGATTTGTGGGCGGCACTCACCTGGAGGGCCAGCGCGAGCAACATGCGTCGATCCTGCGGGACGCCGGCGCGGAACAGGTTTTCGAACGGCTGGACGAGGTCCGGCAGTATATTCTGGCCCAGGTGGGAACCCCCAAGACATGACCCCTTTGTCCCGCAACACCCTGCAGGATCTTCCTGACTCCATAAAGCGCCCGATCTATGCCCGGGACCAGTTGACTCCCGGCATCGTGCATATCGGTCTGGGAAACTTTCACCGGGCGCATCAATCCTGGTATCTGCATCGCCTGATGCAACAGGGCCTGGCCCGGGATTGGGCCATCATCGGCGCCGGTGTGCGCCCCTATGACACCCAGATGCGCGAGACGCTGCTGGCACAGGATTGTTTGACCACCCTGATCGAACTCGACCCCGGCGGCACCTCGGCCGAAATTGTCGGATCCATGATCGACTATATCCCCGTCGCCGAAGGCAACCGCCCGCTGATCGACCAGATGGCCGCGCCCGAGATCCGCATCGTCTCGCTGACCGTCACCGAGGGGGGGTACTACATCGACCCCGTGTCCAAGGGGTTCGACGCCGCCCACCCCGATATCGTCCACGATGCCGCCAACCCGGATGCGCCGCGCACGCCCTTCGGCGCGCTGGTCGCCGCCCTGAAGCTGCGCCGGGACGCGGGCACCGGCCCCTTCACCATGCAAAGCTGCGACAACCTGCAAGGCAACGGCGCCATTCTGCGGCAGACGGTGGTCTCTCTGGCCCGGCTGAGCGATCCCGACCTGGCTGACTGGATCGACGCCGCGTGCAGTTTCCCGAATTCCATGGTCGATTGCATCGTCCCCGCCACCGGCCCCAAGGAAATCGCCCTGGCCGAGGGGCTGGGCCTGGCCGATGCCGCCCCGGTCACCCATGAGAATTTCCGCCAATGGGTGATCGAGGATGACTTTTGCGCGGGCCGCCCCGATTGGGACAAGGTCGGCGCCACCTTCTCGGACAATGTGCATGGGTTCGAGGTTCAGAAGATCCGCCTGCTGAACGCCGGGCATCAGATCATCGCCGCCGCCGCCGAAGTCATCGGCCTGGAGACCGTGGCTCAGGCGATGGCGCATGCCGGGCTCGCCGCCTTCTTTGACAAGGTCGAGCACGAAGAGATTGTGCCCCATGTCACCGCCGTGCCCGGCATGACGCCCACCGAGTACGTGACCCAGACGGCGCGCCGGTTCAGCAACCCCGCGATCGTCGACACCATCCGCCGGATCGCCTTTGACGGGTCGTCCCGGCACCCCGGCTTTGTCATCCCGACGATCCGCGACGCGCTGGCCTCTGACGCCCCGCTGCATGGGCTGGCCCTGGTCGAGGCGACCTGGGCGCGCATGTGCGAGGGGCACCGCGAAGACGGCAGCGAGATCGCGCCGAACGATCCCGCCTGGGACGCCCTGTCCGCCTGTGCAAGGAAGGCCCGGCATGCCCCGCAGCGCTGGCTGGAGATGCGGAATATCTACGGCGACCTTGCAAACGAGACGCGCTTCGCAGAACCATTCGCATATTGGCTCGGCCAGATCCATCAGACCGGAGTGGAAGCGACGCTTCGGCATTATGTGAAAGGCGATTGAATGACGTTTCTCGGCATCGACCTTGGGACTTCGGGGTTGCGCGCTTTGCTGGTGGATGCCGAGGGCACTCCGATCGGCGCGACGGAACGGCACTATAGCGCGGCGCATCCGCAGCCCGGCTGGTCAGAGCAGGATCCCGCAGACTGGATCGAAGCGCTGAACGGCGCCATCGCCGAAATGCGCGACAAGCACCCCACCTTTGCCCAGTTGGGCGGAATCGGAGTCGCTGGTCACATGCATGGCGCGACCCTTCTGGACAGCCAGGGCGAAGTGCTGCGGCCCTGCATTCTGTGGAACGACACACGATCCCATGCCGAGGCGAGCGCGCTGGATGGCACAGAGGGCGTCCGGGCCCTGTCGGGGAACATTGTCTTTCCCGGCTTTACCGCCCCAAAGCTGCAATGGGTGCGCAAGCACGAACCAAAGATCTTCGCGGCGGTGGCCAAAGTGCTGCTGCCTGCGGCCTATCTGAACTATTACCTCACCGGTGACTTCGTCGCCGACATGTCCGACAGCGCTGGGACTTCCTGGCTGGACGTGGGCGCGCGGGCCTGGTCGGATCGCCTGCTTGACGCGGGCGGCATGCGGCCGGATCAGATGCCCAGGCTGGTCGAAGGCTCTGACGCGGCGGGGACGCTGCGCAAGGAGCTGGCGCAAAACTGGGGGCTCTCCCAGACGGTCGTGGTGGCCGGCGGCGCCGGAGACAATGCGGCGGCGGCCTGCGGAATCGGCGCGCTGGACGAGGGTCAGGGGTTTGTCTCGCTGGGCTCTTCAGGTGTTCTGCTCGCGGCCCGCGACGGCTATCGCCCCGCGCCCGAAACCGCTGTGCACACTTTCTGCCACGCGCTGCCCGGGCGCTGGTATCAGATGGGGGTGATGCTGTCGGCCACCGACAGCCTGAACTGGTTTGCCCGCGTCGTCGGCCAGTCGCCGTCCGAACTGACCTCGGCCCTGGGCGACACCTTGCAGGCGCCGGGCAAGGTCCGCTTTCTGCCCTATCTGTCGGGCGAAAGAACCCCGCACAACGACGCAGAAATCCGGGGCGGCTTCACCGGCCTGTCGGCCGAGACCACGCGCGAGGATCTGACCCGCGCCATCCTCGAAGGCGTGGCCTTCGGTCTGCGCGACAGCTTCGATGCCCTCGCCGCGACGGATGCCAGGATGGAAAGGATCATTGCCATCGGCGGCGGCAGCGCCTCGCGCTACTGGGTGCGGCTGATCTCGACCGTGCTGGGTGTGCCCTTGCAATTGCCCGTCTCCGGGGAACTGGGCGCGGCCCTGGGCGCCGCCCGCCTGGGGATGATCGCCGCGGGGGGCGGCGCGCCGGAACAGGTCATCGCCTCGCCGGACATCCACAGCGAATTGCGCCCCGACGCGACCCAAGGCGCAGCCTTCCAGGAGGCCTATCAGGCATTCCGGGCCGCCTACCCCGGCCTTCGGGACATTCAGTGACGCATCCTCCGGCGGCCTGCCCCGCCTCCGGCTGACGACAAGGCTGCGGCTTCCGGGGCATCGCCAGACTGGCAGCCCGCGCGCCACGGCCACAGGTTGCCCGCCTGTGGCTTTTGCGCCTTGACAGGCTCCACCCTTAGGCGATCAGATCGCGCTGCGGCCCATCCCGAAACGGGTGGCGCCCAAGGGCGAGGTTGGCGGGGAACAAGGCGGCACGAACCGATGTCATGACGACCCCGCTTTCCGACGTGGTGCGGCGCGGGTCGCATCGTCCAACTGCGGCGCCTTGGCGGAGTCTGCGCCGCCCCTTCGTCTCGAGTGATCTGGACCCAAACCCGATACGTCGCCTCAAGGAGGGCCGCAGTGGACTTCACGATAGCCAGTTTCAACGTCAAGAACCTGATCGGCGCCGAGCAGGAATATTACCGGTTCGAGCAATTCACGAAAGAGGAATACGCCTGGAAAGAAGACTGGCTGGCCGACCAGATGCTGACGCTGAACGCCGATATCACCTGTTTTCAGGAGATCTTTGACGAGGCCGCCCTGCGCGATGTCCTGGACGAGACAGACCGCCGGGGCCATGCGCTGAACGACGCGGTGATCCCGGATAGGACCAAGGGCTACCGCAAGAAAGCGATCTTTCGAAAGCTGAAATACCAATCCTATGACGGGGCAGCGCTGGCCTTTGCCCCCAATCTGAACGATGGCCCGCCAGGCGAGCGGCGCCCGGGCCTGGCCATCCTGTCGCGGTTCGGTTTCGCCGAGGCGCCGGAAATGGTGCAAGAGATCGACCCGCCGGTGACGATCCCGTTTCGCGAGCTGACGGGCGAAGATGCTGGCGGCTTTCGCCTGTCGCGTCTGTCGCGGCCGATCCTGAAAGTGAAGGTGCCGGTGGGCGACCATGTGGTGACGATCTTCAACGTGCATTTGAAATCGAAGCTGGGCGAGTTCCCCCGCCGTCCCGGAGAGCCCTTTGCCCGCGAGGCCGATCTGACCCGCTACGATCCCGCGGGCCGCGCCATGGGTGCGTTGCGCGCCGCAGTCCGGCGTATGGCAGAGGCCTGGGTGCTGCGCAGCGAGGTGCTGAAATCGCTGCACCGGGGCGAGGCGGTGATGGTTCTGGGCGACATGAACGACAGCGCCGACGCGGTCTCCAGCGAGAGCATCGCGGGCGAACGTCCTTTCAAGAACTACGCCTGGATGCGGCGCCATGATGCCCGCAGCGTCAACGAACGCTACACCTCCGAAGAGGCGATGCAGATCCGCGAAGAGATCGACGCGGTGCGGCTGTGGTCGGCGGAAAAGCTGTTTGTGCGCAAGTCGTTGCGGGATATGGTCTACACCTCGTCCTTTGGCGGCGTCTACGAATCCATCGACCAGATTCTGATGTCGCGCCATTTCCACCCCGACGACCCGGAGCGGATCGGGGACATGGATTACTTCAGCGTGCTGAACGACCACCTGACCGACGGCGCCCACCCGGAGGCGCCCTACAACAAGCTGGCCTCGGATCACGGGCAGATCATGGCGCATATCCGGATGTACAGCGACTGAAGCGGCAGGACCGACGGGAACGTTGGCTATGCGCCGCCGTGGGCACCACCGCCCTGCCCCGAAGTGGGTGCTACCGCCCCAACCGGCATGCAAAATGGTACAGCTCGCGGCCACCACGCGCATGACGGAACAGAATGCCTGGAAAGCCCCGTTCCGAGTCATTGACGGACCGAGCCGCTGGCGTCAGAAATACCCGTATTGCGGGCGTGATGGAATGGTAGACATACCAGACTTAAAATCTGTTGGGGCGTAGCCCCGTGTGGGTTCGAGTCCCACCGCCCGCACCAAAAAAGACTTGTTGGTCCAGATTGCCCCCTAACATCCTGAATGGGAACGATAATTCCGGGGTTCTAGCGCCCTGATTCCGGTCGTATCGGATGCGGTCCGCAAAGGCCATTTTGAGCACCGTTCTGCGCAGTTTGACAGACGCTGTTTCCCATAGTTTCAATGGGTTAGACAGAAACAACAGCAGAGGTTCTAGTTTTTCTTCGAATGTGCCGGACGGGACCGCCTGATTGTCGCGTTCTTCGATGAGTCGTGCCTTGCGGTCCTCCAGATCGCCGAGTTTCGCTTCATAGGCGGCGATCGCTTGGGCGTTTGTGGCCACCATGATGCGGTCGAGCAGCGTTGCGGTTTCTTTGCCGAGGCAGGCTAACTGGCGTTTCGCCGCCTTTCGGATGTCGCTTGGTTGCTCACTTCGCGCATCCCAAGCCTTGCGGACATCGCCCGCGCCAGTGCGATCAGGCCGGGGGTGGGTTGCAGATCCGCAATCATCTCGCCGACGTGGCCTTCGATTTTGTCGCGCTTGATGGACTCTCCGTAGGCGTCGCAGGTCTTGGTTTGGCACAGGTAATAGGTAGTGCCCGCCATTGACCTTCGAAACCGAAGACCGCAGCGGCACGTCGCCGCGACCGCCGAACAGGCCACCGCTGACCTGGATGGGTTCGAGGAAAAATGGGCCGGAAAATACGCCTCCATCGCTCCGGCCTGGCGCCGGGCCTGGGCCGAGGTGACCCCGTTCTTCGCCCTCGATGCGGCGATCCGAAAGATCATCTCCCCCACCAACGCCGTAGAAAGTCTGAACCGCGTTCGTCGGGAAAACGCCCCGCCGGGGCCTTTTCTGCCCCTCCTCATTCCGCAAATCCATCAATATCCGCGGCTCGTTCCCGACCAAGGCGGTCGCGGCAAAGCTGATCTACCTGGCGACCCGCAACTTCGAGACAGGCAGCCGGAACGCCCGGGACTGGTTTGCCGACCGCAACCCATTCGCGATCCTGTTTGACAAGCGCTTCAATGCGTGACCGGATCGGAAACCCGCATGAACCGGGCCAGATACACAGAGTTCATGACACTCCCTGGTCCGCCGCTCGCTGTCCCAACGGGTCGCCGTGGACGAGGCGCGACGCCCTATCGCACCGCAGCCGCACGCCCGCTCACGCTGGCGTCAATCGCCCTCTCAGATCCATGGATAGTGGCTTGCCCATCGTTGGCCGCAATATCTGCCTCGGGGTGAGTGAATCCACCCTTCGGCCGGATGGGAACCCTCAATCGTCTCAAGCCAGTAGAAAACCGATCCGGAGCCTGCCAACTGATGACAACGTAACGTCATCTGATCGCATGACCCGCCATACACGGACGCTCCGCTACGGCGCTTAACACAATCGTCGTGCGAACGCGCGTGACCGATTGCACCGGGTTGATTTGGGTTTCGATGATTTCGTTAAGCTCACTCGTTCCCGACGACCGGATCTTGAGCAGATAACAATCGTCGCCCGCGATCTTATGCAGCTCTTCCAGGCCGGTCACTCCGGACAATGCGGCGGCCGTGTCAAACCCGAGACTCGGCTTGGCGTCGGTGACAAAGACAAAAGCCAACAGCGATTTGCCAAGCGCATGCGGGTTGAGCCGCACTTCGTACCCCTGAATTACACCATCCGCTTCCAGCCTGCGCACACGCTCGGAGATGGCCGAGGGCGCCAGACCCACCTGCCGGGCGATATCAGCCTTGGAAATCGCGGCGTCCTTCAGAAGGAGCGACAGTATTTTCTTATCTTTGGCGTCGATCATGCTGTATTAGTAGCCTATCTCAGACGAATCGTCTACAGATATCGACCATTGGATACGAAACATCGGCTGGGGATCGTGAATGGAGCCAGGGACGCTTGATCTGAACTTTGCGGAGGGCTCGGTCCGTTTGGCTTACCTGCTACGCGCTGGTGCGCGGCCACCGTTGGTGTGCCTGCACGGCTTCGGCTCCACCAAGGAGGACTATGCCGATCTGTCGATGCGTCCCGACTTTCAGGACCGCAGCCTGATCTTTTGGGACGCTCCCGGTTGCGGTGCATCAGAGGTCAGCACGCCCAGGGCGCTGTCGATCCCGTTCCTGGTACAGGTTGCACTGGCCGCGTGCGATGCCCTCGGCGTCGCGCGTTTCCACATGTCCGGGCATTCGATGGGTGGCCTGACCGCACTTCTGCTGGCGCATGAACAGCAGGACCGGGTCCTCAGTTTCATGAACATCGAGGGCAATATCGCGCCAGAGGATTGTTTCCTCTCACGCCAGATCATTGCACACCCTGCCGAGACGCCAGCAGGCTTTGCCAAGGGGTTCACCGACCGAGTGCGGCATCGCAAGGAGTTTGGTTCGGCGCTTTACGCGGCGGCTTTGCCCGGCAAAGTGCGAGACACGACGTTCAAGCCGATTTTCACTTCTATGGTGGCCCTGTCTGACGACGCGCCGCTGATGGAGATGTTCACGGGCCTGCCCTGTCCGCGCGCATTCATCCATGGCGAACAGAACCGCCATCTCTCCTATCTTGGCGACTTGCCTTCGAAAGATGTCGAGGTGATCGAGATTCCGCATTCCGGCCATTTCCCGATGTATTCCAACCCGCCTGCACTCTGGACAGCTATGGCGGATTTCCTTGAAAGGCACGATCCCAGCCCATGAACCCGACTGATTTCGCAGCGTTTCCAACCGGCAACCTGTGTAACGCCGACACACGCGTGCGCGCCGTCGCGTCCGCAATCAAGCCCCTGATCCCCGGCAAACGCATCGCAGGCCGCGCCCGCACCGTTCGGATCACACCGGGCCAGAACGGCGCCATTCACCGTGCGGTCCATCATGCCATAGCCGGAGACATCCTCGTCGTTGATGGGGGCGGCTCCGAGCGGTTCGGACCATTCGGAGACTTGCTCGCGGATGGTTGTCTGGCGAAGGGAATGGTCGGCGCCGTCTTTGATTGCACAATCCGCGACAGCGCCGATATCGCCGCCCTTGGGTTTCAGGTTTTCTGCCGCGGCTTTCATCCTGAAGCAACTGCCAAGACGGATCCTGGCGAAACGGACGTCCCAGTCGTTCTTGACGGAGTCCCGGTTAATCCCGGTGATGTGGTTGTCGGCGATGACGATGGCGTCGTAGTGATCCCCAAAGATGCCGCCAGTGAGGTTTTGACAAAGGTGGCCGCCGTCTCCGCGCGCGAACAGGCCATTCGAACGCGCATCCACGAAGGCGAAACCACCTTGGACATTTTTGAACTCGACCCCTAGGCCCGGACCAATAGACAGAGGAATCCATGGACAAACCCGATACTTTCTTCAACTTCGCGGACCTGAGCGCGGGCATCGCCCGCACCTTGGCGGAAGGCATTGAAACCCGTGTGTTCCCGGGCGAGCAAGCAATGTTTTCCATCGTGAGCTTTGCGCCCGGAAGCAAAGGCTCGATCCATTCACACCCCGAGGAGCAATGGGGCGTGCTGCTCGAGGGCAGCGGTACACGCATTCAGGACGGTATTGACGTGCCGGTTGGGCCAGGCGACTTCTGGCGAACACCTGGTGGCATCGAACACGGTTTCAGGGCGGGACCGGACGGTGCAAAGGTGCTCGATGTCTTCGCCCCACCTCGCGAAGCATACCGCAAGACAGGTTCAGGGTTTGCCGCCTAGGTCCAGTTTCGCTGGCGTCGCATTTTCGAATGCGGGCATTGAGGTTTCCTTCCGCAACGAAGGGTAGCTTCGTTCGGCAGAGCGTGAGAGCGAACGGCCTCTGGTTTCGCGCTCGCAGCGACAGCGGGAAAAGCGTGCTGCGACCGCAGCATCGCAAAGTTAGGGTGTACGGCAGATTTGGGCCGATCGTGCCGGTCACGATCTTGACGAACTGGCGCATACCGCGCCGCATCCGAGGTCAGCAGAGAGCCCGAGGCAACCGATACTGCGTCCGTCATGAGCGGCAGGAAAGCGCAGGAAGCCGGCAATGCAAAATCACGCTCATCACTTTGATCTCAGGACGGAAGCCGCCCAAAGCAGCATTTCGACAAGCAAACAACATGCTACCTGCGCAGATCGCGAAACCGGCGTTCCCGGCGCGTTGGCAAGACGGTCGCGGGCAATCTCACACTGGTCGGGATGGAATGCTGACTTCCCATGCAGGGGAGTGAAGCACCATATGTCGTCTCAAGATGTCGCCCGCGTCTCCCTCGGCACCTTTGGTCGAATGCATCGCGCCCTAGGCGTTGCCCCGCGCGATCATCATCATGAGTAGCGTGCCCGCTGGCCCCAGTGCTTTGTCTTTGTGCTTGGTCACGACCGTCTTGAAACGCGGCATGGTATCGGAGGAGCCCCATTGCATGGGCTTCAATTCCACGAGGTCGCCGCGCGCCAGATCGGCTTCGATCATCGGACGTGGCATGGATCCCCAGCCGATACCGTCCCTGATCAGATCATATCGCAACCGCACGTCGCTGACGCGCCATTGGTTGACAGCCACCACGCCAAATACAGTGCCATCGCTGACAGCTTTGGGGTCCGAGACGACAATCTGCAGATGATCGCGCATCGCCTCATTCGGAAAATGAGGCGGAAGCTTTGCGAGCGGATGGTCAGGCACCGCGACCGCCACAAAATCCAACTCCGTTACCAGCAGGCTTTTCAGATTTGCCTCTGGCATCGGCGATTGAAGGAATAACCCAAGGTCGGCACGGTGTTCCAACAGTTGGCGCGCGGCATCCATCGGGGGCACCGCGTTGATCCTGAGTTGCACAGTTGGATAATCGTCCTGAAACCGCCGCAGGGCGGGGGCGATCATCGAGAGCGGCAAAAAGGTCTCGACGACCAGAACCAGCTCGGCCTCCACCCCTTGCGCCATGCTTTGCGCCTGTACGCGAAATTCGCCGACATCGTCCAGAATGCGACGGACACGCGGCAACAGGGCGCGCCCCTGATCGGTCAGGCTGGGCCGGTAGGCTTCGCGGTTGAACAGCAGCACGCCGCTTTGGTCTTCCAGCTTCTGAATGGCATATGTGATGGCCGATTGCGCGCGTCCGAGTTTGCGCGCGGCGGCAGCAAAGCTGCCCTCCTCGACGATTGTCAGGAAGACCGTGAACTGGTCCAGAGTGATCGCATCCATGACGTTCAGATTATCTGAACGTCATGTTCAAAACTATCCCCATTTTTTAGCTTCGTCACTTTGCCTATCTCTGACCCAAGCGGAGGACACCGCATCAGAGAATTGAAAGGAACGCACCCATGACAAGCGCAACTCTCAGCACGGCACCCGTTTCCAAAGGCACCAGTATCCTTATCTGGGCCGTCCAGGTGATTGGCGCCGCACTGTTCATCATGTCCGGAGCGATGAAGCTTTTCACGCCGATCCCGGACCTTGCGGCGATGATGCCCTGGGCGGGTGAATACTCGGCAGGCTTTGTGCGCTTCATTGGCGTGATCGACATTGCCGGCGGTCTTGGCCTGTTGCTGCCATCGCTGACACGGATCATGCCGCGTCTGACCGTCATTGCCGCCGCCGCCTGTGTGCTGCTGCAGGTTCTTGCAATCCTGTTTCATTCCTCGCGCGGTGAATTCGAAGTTCTGCCGATGAACGCGGTCTACATCGCCTGTGCCCTGATCGTGCTGTGGGGCCGTGGCCGCAAGGCCCCGATCGAGGCACGCGGATAAACCTAATCCTGAGGCATCTCGCCCAGCCTGACTCCTCAAGACGAAAGACACATCATGAAAATCTACAACGGAAACTTCTCGGCGAATGCCCTACGCGTCCGGGCTGTCGCCCTGGAACTGGGCCTTGACGCCGAGATCGTCGAAATCAATGTGATGGGTGGCGAGAACAAGTCCGATGACTACCGCGCGATCAATCCGAACGGCAAGGTTCCCGCGCTTGAAGATGAGGGGCTGATCCTTTGGGAAAGCCGCGCCATCACCAGCTATCTGGCCGGTAAGCGGCCCGATGCGGGACTTTACCCTGACGATATCGTCACGCGTGCACTTGCGGATCAATGGTCCTACTGGCAGGCGCTCCAGCTTGCCCCTGCGTTCTCAAAGGTAACGATGGAACGCTTCATCAAGCCGAAATTCGGATGGGGCACACCGGATGAAGCCCAACTGGAAGCTGCGCTGAAAGAGGTCGCCCTGTTGCTGCCGGTTCTTGAGGCCGGTCTGGGCGGCAAAGACTGGGTCGCAGGCCCGCTGACCGTCGCAGATTTCACCTTGGCCAGCACCTTCGTCTTGCGCGAACAATCGGGTTTCTCGCTTGATGACTTCCCGGGTATCGCTGCTTGGATTGCCCGCGTTGAGAGCCGCGACTCCTGGAAAGAGGCTGTCGCGCCTATGCTCGCGATCATGGCGTGATTTGATCAGCAGGGGCTGTCCGCCACCCATGGCAAGGATCGCCTCAACCTATCAGCGCGCAGCCGCGCGCCCTTATTGAACACAAACACTGACTGAGACAATCATGACCGGAACGCTTCCCACCTACTTTATCTCGCACGGGGGCGGCCCCTGGCCTTGGGTCCAACCCATGCGTGAATTCTTCGCTCCGCTTGAAGCATCGCTCAAGCAGATGGTCGCTGATCACGGCGCGCCGCCCAAAGCCATCCTGATGATCTCGGGCCATTGGGAAGAGGACGAGGTCGCCATCATGGGCGCGGCCAAGCCGCCGATGATATACGATTACTTCGGGTTTCCGCCGCACACCTATGAGATCACCTATGATGCGCCCGGCGCGCCAGACTTCGCGGCCCGCACGCTCGGCCTTTTGCAGAATGCCGGGATCAAGGCGCGGATAGATCCGGATCGCGGCTTTGACCATGGTCTTTATGCCCCGATGGAGGTCATGTATCCGAAGGCAGATATGCCGATCTTTCAGGTCTCGATGCTGAAATCCTATGACCCGGCTGACCATTTTGCCATCGGCCGTGCGCTCAAACCATTGCGCGATGAAGGTGTCATGATCGTCGGATCGGGTCTGAGTTTCCATAACCTCCGCTTGCCCCGTGGCGTCGGCAAAGAGCCCTCGGCAGAATTTGATGCATGGCTCTACGACGCGATGATGGCTGCGCCCGATGCAAGACGCAGGGCCATGCTCGACTGGGAAAGCGCCCCCGCCGCGCGCATCTGTCACGCCGAAGAGGATCACCTTGTGCCGATCTTTGTCGCCCTCGGGGCCGCCGAGGATGAACCGGCAAAGCGGATTTACCACCACACAAGCAAGATGACCGGCATCACCGTGTCGAACTACAAGTTCGGCTAGGCCGGATCGCCAGCCCCTTCCAATGTCTGCGCCCGTCCCGACCTTTTGGCTCACATCGTGAACAGAAAGTCCGAGGAATCGCATAGAACAAACACAAGGAAACGAAAATGAAGCTTCTCGTACTTGGTGCTAGCGGGCGCACCGGCAAACTGATCGTCGACCAAGCCCTTTCGCGGGGGCATCAAGTGACCGCAATGGTCCGCAATCCCGATAGTCTGGCGAACCAGAACGGTCTGACGATCATCAAAGGCACACCAACGGATTTGACCGAACTTGCCGCCGCCGAACAAGGCGCCGACGCCACTCTGGTAGCGCTCAACAACCCACGCACGTCCGACGCACCATGGTCGAAGCCTCTGACGACCGAAAAAATCCTGACCAAAGTCGCACAGAACATCATCGCTCTTGGCAACAAACGTGTCGTCTTCCTGTCCGCGATTGGTGTCGGTGACAGCTTTAAAGACACGGCATGGTTCATGCGCTTCATGATCCAGCGCACCAACATGAGCTATGCCTATGCCGATCACAACAACGCGGAGCAGGCGTTTCGTGCCTCCGACGCGTCATGGACGCTGGTGCGTGCCATGGGCCTGTCCAACAGTGGCAAGGAAAAAGAGCTGATCGTCGGGACGGCGACGACGCCAAAGCCCGGCATGATGGTGCGCCGCAGCACCGTCGCTCGCTTCATGTTGGACTGCGCCGAAAATGGCAGTCACATCGGCGACACTCCAGTGGTCTCAGAAAGGTAGGGCTGCCTGGCAGCCTCGGTAGCGCTGCGACTGCGCATCCCGGCCCCAAAGCAGCGCAATACGGAAAGCGAGACGCAGGATATCAAGTCCTGCCGCGCCCCCGAGACGTGGCAGGACAAACCGGCGAAGCTGCGGCACAAGGATATGGACGCCCGTTGGACGGTGCAGGTCGGCATGGCCCGGACGCGCGAGGATGGCAAGCCGCAGCCCGATATCGCGATCCCGACATGCGGCTGCAAGGCTCATACCAGCATCGACCGGCGCTATTGTTTCATCCGGAAATGAGACGTCACCGATGCCAGCCGGCACGACGGCCGGATGCTGCGACGCGGATTGCTGGACAAGACCAACACGGGCTCTTCTTGCCCTTGATCGCGGCCACCGCCAGTTTCGCCGTGAATGCCGGGCTGTGGTTCCGGCGCGGTCCTGTTGCCATCGTCTTCTCCGCGCTCGCGGCATCATGCTGCCGTTGCGCGGAAATTCCACTTGTCCCGGCTGTTCAGATTTCCCGAACCACCTCTGTACGATGGACGGCTCGTACAAATGGGCCTGTTCCGGCGGCGCGCAGGATCCTGGGGTCTCGCAATGCCTTGTGCCTGCCCGAGACGCGAGTTCGGAGTTGAGCGCATCCAAACGGATGTCAGATCAGGGAAGACGCGCGTGGAAAAGACCATATCCCCAAAGGCCGCGCTTCAGCGCAACATATTGATAATACGCGGCTTCGATATTCTTGCTGCGCGTTTCCAGGTGACGGTTCAAGCGACCTACAGATGTCGTCAACCAGGCAACCGGCGATGCGTATAGATGCATCATTCGCGACGAACGGAGGATATGGGGCGTGATGTCTTCGAACACGATATCCGTAAATCCGGCCTCCGCCAGCGCAGACCTCATCTCCGGAACGGTTGCCAGGGACTCGATGCACCAGCCAGTCAACCAGCGCGTCATCAACGCGCGGTCCGCGAAGTCCACGGCCCCATCCTTTGCGAAGCCATCCGCAATGACGATACGCCCCCGATCCTTGAGGACTCGCGCCATTTCCCGTACCAGGCCAAGCTTGTCCTGAGAATGGCAGGCGCTTTCCAGCGCCCAGACCACATCAAAAGAGCGATCCGCAAAGTCTGTTTGGTGAAAGTCCATCTTGCGAAAACGGGCCCGATCCTGAAGGCCGACGCGCTGCGCGTATCTTTGCGCATCGGCGACCTGCTTTTCGCTGAGTGTGATCCCCGTGACGTCGCAGCCGAGCCTTTGCGCGAGGTACAAAGCACTGTTGCCAACACCACAGCCCGCATCCAGCACAGTATCCTGTTCACCTATGCCTACTTTTTCAGCCAGCACCTGGTTTTCACGCTCAAAGGCCTCTCGCAGGTTTCGCGTGGTCTTGTCCCAATAGCCATAATGCATGGCCGCGCCGCGTCCGCCATTCCAGACCAACCGGTATTCCAACGCGCAAGTCTCGTAATAATTGGCAATCGCGGCATTGTAGGCCGACCGGTCGAGCAGCGGCGGTGTTTGAACGGTTTGGGCGCCACGGGTCATTGCATCACGTTCCAGTCTTCCTTCAGATAGATGGGTATCTGGAACAGGGGACGCTCAGAGCCTCGCTCCCGCCCCATCATCGCCCCATACATTGTTCGAAACAGGAACTCCGGCCCAACCATCCTGTTTGGCAAGTGGCGAAAAGCAGCGCTTTCCAGGTGATCGAGAGTCGTCAGGCCGCGCAGAAATCCACGCAGCATGACCTCTTCAAGATAGCCAAGCTCAATTCCCAGAACGTCCGCCACGTCCCGCCCGACAAGATCCCGCACGAGAACGCGGGGCAGGTGTTGGACCGGGCGCGGCAGATGGGTCAGCAACCCCTCCATGAAAGAGAGCAGCCCCGCCATCAGCGCGGCGCCGTCCTTGTTGCGGTGATGCGCCCGGAACCGCCGCCAGACATGGTCGAACAGGTGCTCGGCCGCATCATAGGATTCCGGACGCGGCAGAAGGAAATCGCCATGGACCCCCATCATCTGACCGACCGCATTCCAGCTGTGCAGATAGGCGCATTCGTCATCCGCCGACAATCCGGCGTCCAATCGGCGCATCGCCCGCAGCGACACGTAGGAAAAGCACAAGATCGTCGCCCCCAGAACGACCTGGTGGATCGGGCAGCCATGAGCCGCCGTATCCCACTGGCCGCCCAGATGCGCCTTCTTGTTCAGCGCATCGCCAAGTCCCGGCCGGCCCCCGTCAATCGGCTCGACCTGCGCGGTGGACAGCAAGAGATGCCGGATGGCCGCATGCATCAGCCGCACGCGCTGGATCGCAATCACGCCACGTTGCCCGGGCTGCAAGCCATCCCTGGACATCACGTCAATGACAAATTGCACAGTCTCCACCAGCCGGCGGTTGGCATGGGCCGTCAGTTGCTGGGTGAAGCCGAGCACCCGGGCCGCATCCGGGCAGGCATAGCCCAATGGCAGCGAGGCGCAGCCAAGCACCGCAAACGCCATGATCCCGTGGGCGGAGTACACCTGATTGGCGTGGCGGATCTTGTCATCGTCGGCCCATGACGGCAGCGCAATCTGGTCAAGATAGGCCTGCAACTCATCGGCGACCTCACGCCCAAGCTCGTTTCGAAGATCGGCCTGCGCGACATCTTCATGGCGGACCAACTTTTCGAAAAGCGCGTTCACCTCCCGCACGGATTGCGTGCCGCTTGCAAAGAGTTTGTCGACCAATCCATCGGCAAGTGGATCCCCCTGAAGGCGGCCCCGGTTCAGCTTGATGTCCAGGTCAGGATCGGGCACCCATCGCTGCACCGCCTGGAGGTCCCTTTTCGCCTGGGCAGCATGCCTGCGGCGGTGAAGCGCGACATCCACCCTGTCGCGCAGTCCATGTATCGCCGCCTGGGCATTTCTTGTGGACATTCAAAGACTCATTCATCGCCGCCAGCTATCGGTTTCTCTCGCGATAGCGACACTACATTTGCGGAACCTTAAAATCGACGAAAAACTCTAACGCTAGTCCGCATCGCCAGGACGCAGTCTGTTGCTGCCCGAATGGGATGGCCCCGTGGCGTAGACGGCCGAACATCGCATGATCGAGCCGCCATCGAGGGCAAGAGCTGCCAGTATGTTCGAGCGCCTCAAGGACTGGAACCGGTGAATTTTTTCTTGACCCGCGCAGGTCCGCGCCCAATTCTGCGGGAAAGTAGGGCATCCCGAAAAGGCCGAACGGTTTCCGCAATGAAGAATAGGTTTTCGTTTGGAACGCTCGGACTGCGCAGACGACTGCCGCAAGACGGTCGATAGCGGATCTGGGGTGATTGAAGATCGCTTTGATCTGATCGTTGTCGGCGCGGGTCCGTCTGGGTCGATGGCGGCATTCCACGCCGCCCGGGCCGGGCTCGACGTGCTGATCCTGGACAAGGCGTCGTTTCCAAGGGTGAAGCCCTGTGCCGGCGGGCTGACGGTAAAGGCCACGAACCTGATCCCGTTTTCCATTGCGGACGTGGTCGAAACCCAGACAGAAACGCTCAAGATCAGCCTTCGCGACCAGAAAAGCAGGGCGCTTTCGACGCACCGGGCCATTTGTTCCTTCGTTGTCCGAGAGAAACTGGATCAACTGCTTCTCGATGCGGCGATCGAGGCGGGCGCTCGGTTTGAAACTATCGGCAAGATCACTTCGATCGATGTCAAAGGGGATCACGGCGTTTCTATCGGCGCCGATGCGGACGCAAAGCTTGGCGCAAGATATCTTGTCGCGGCGGATGGCGCCAATAGCAAGATCCGTCGCTTGCTGCCCGAACGCGGCCTTCGCCCGCGCCGCGGTTTTGCAATAGAAGGCGTGGTACCCTACCAAAAAACCGAAGCCGCCACCATGATGGAGCTGAGTTTCGGCGTTGTGGGTCATGGGTACGGGTGGCTGTTTCCGAAAAGAGATCACGTCAATATCGGTCTTTACACCTGCACGGACCGCGTCTCTCTCAGCAAGGCCCAGCTTTTCGACTTTTCCATGAGAAAACTCGGAACCCGCGCGGTCGAGGCTGTGGTCGGCTTTCCGATGGGATTTGGCGGCGAAACCTACAGCCACAGGACGGAGCCTGTCCTGTTCGTGGGAGATGCCGGAGGATTTTGCGAACCGTTGCTTGGTGAGGGGCTGCACAACGCCATAAAGTCTGGCCTTCTTGCGGGTCGAGCGGTTGCCGAAGCGATCCAAGGCGGCCGCAAGATCGGTCGTCGGTACAGTGCGATGTTGCGAGGCGTCCAACGCGATCTCGCTCTCAGCAAACGCACGGCGTTCCAATTCTTTTATCCCAACCTGGACACATTCGGCTACCGCACCCTGACGTTTCCATTGGCCCGAATGGCACTGATGCATGGCTTTGCCTCGGGCAGGACGTTCCGTGAAATTGTCAGCCCGTTGGCCCGGATGCCCGTGATCGGCGGAGGCCCGTCGATACGATATCAGGAGGGTGACCGGATCAGGTGACCTCTGGCCCGCGCGGCGTGCGCCACGTCCTTGACGGAGCATTCTGACGTCATGAGACACGCGAAAGGCGCCAATGCGACCGCAGCGCCGCCGAAGCGATCGGCGCGCGGAATGCGCCTGTCACCCCCGAGACGATCCGGACATTGGCAGAAGGGCCGCGCGACCGACCCGCATGGCCGAACCTCCGGCCGGTGACGGCGCCCGTCGGCCTGGGAAACACCGCTTGGTTGCGACCATCGCGTCGGCTGGTCCGCAAGTGTTCGCCCCGGGCGGCGCATGTGTCTTGGTACATCGGATCGACTGGGTCGAACCACAACTCGAAGGTTCTGGCGCCTTTGATCCACATACCAGCCCGTTCCCGGAGATCGTCCCTTCGTCAGCGCAACGGCGTCACCCTATGCGGCGAGGCTTGACGGCCGCACCCAACCATAGAATTCAGTGTATCACGGATCCGGGAAGCGTTGGCATATTCGGCCTGCTTGGTGTCTCTCTTGTGATCAGCGGTATCCGTGACATCGAAGGACTGGAATGTCGGCCCTTACACCAAGAACCGTCCGTGGGGCCCCGCCGGCGTCTGGGGACAAAGACGCGTAGACGGGCATTTGGGCGCAATACAATGCCTTTTAAGGCCGGACAGGCGACACCGCGCTGCCGCCCGAAGTGGTCGACGCCACTTGGAAACGTCTTCTGGACCCGGCGAGCGCGGTGGAAGGTTTGGTCGCCTCTGTCGACGGGAAACTGGTGGGCCTGGCCCATGTCGTCTTTCACGACAAGCTGCTCCAACTGCAACAGACATGCTACATGCAGGATCTCTACACCGCGCCGGATGCGCGCGGCTTCGGCGTTGCGCGCGAATTGATCAATGGGGTGGCGCGGATGTGCCGGTCCCGGCACGTCAGCACTTTATCCTGGCACACCCAGTCAGAGAATTTCGTCGCGCGGCGCCTATATGATCAAATCTGTAGGAACACCAACTTCTTGGTCTATCGAATGGATGTTGAGTGAACAGCATTATGCGCCAGCGCCAGACGCGACGGGATGGCCGATTTCAGAGTTCAGGATCGTTGCGGATCGATCCCGACCTTCTTCATTTTCCCGGGACCGGGTGAAGGGCCGCTCATGGCCCTGCCTTGAACGCTTCGGTCACCCAGGTCTGCACGGATCTCAAAGCGTCAGATGACGTGCCCCGGGCCGGTTTTACAAACCAATAGGCGTAGCTGGCCTTCAGCGCCGCGTCGAACGGCATGATCAATCGCCCGCTTGCAAGCTCCCCCGCTACGAGTATCGACCGGCCCAGGGCAATGCCCTGGCTATCAAGGACTGCCTGCAGAATTGCGGTGTCATCTCCCAGCCGTGGTCCCGGCTGCGGGGTCGCGTTGCTGCCGACCTTTCGAAGCCAGACGTCCCAGTTTTCTGGAAGATCCCCGTGGAGTAAGGTCGCTCGGCTCAAATCGTCCGGATTGGAAAGGCCGGTCTTTCGGGCATATTCAGGTGTGCAGACGGGGGCAATCGTCTCCTGCGCCAGCTTGATCGCTTCGAGATCTGATGCTGGTGCAGGGCTGTAGCGGATCGCGGCATCAATCCCTTCCCGCGCGAAATCCACCAGATGACGAGATGCGGTGATACGCAGGTCTATGTCAGGATGCGCGGCCATGAACCCCGCGAGGCGCGGCGCGAACCACCTGGTGGCCACGGAAGGCAACATGGACAGAGTCACCACTTGATCTGAGCGCCCAGCCTCGCTGACCGCCGCCCAAGTCGCCTTTAAGGCTTCGGCAAGCTGGTTGGCCAGCCGTTGCCCGGCGGGTGTCACCTTTAGCCGGGCCCCGTTTCGGGCAAAAAGTGCAACGCCCAATGTGGCTTCAAGATCGGCGACCTGTCGCGACACGCCGCTTTGAGTGATCCCCAGCTCTGCGCCAGCGGCAGTGAAGCCGCCACAGCGGGCGGCAGCCTCAAAAACCTGCAACGAACGCAGGGATGGTCTTGCATGAGCTGAAAGCATGCCAGCCTCCGAAATTACTCATTTTGAGTGTCACTTTTGAGTTCTTACCATGAGCCAAGCTGTACATAGAAGGGCGATCCATTCCATGACCGATGTTCCAACCGCAAAATCAGTGACGCCGTTTCATTCGCAATGGCTGCCAGATCTGCCTCTCGTTGTTTGGATGGTGGCCCTGACCCTGATCCTTGGTTTGGGCAGCGGCATGGGCGCGACCGATTTGGTCGCCGCCTACAATACGGGCTTTGGCAGGGCGCTCGGAGAATTCGCGCTGATCCTCCTGCCATCCTTTACACTGGCCGCGGCGCTGTCACATCGGAACGTGACCTCGGAGACCGCTGGCCGCACAACGGCGCTGGCGTCGCCGATTGCCGGAGCCGGGATGATTTGCCCCGATACCGCATATGCCGCACTTGCGCCTGCGGCAGGGCGATACAAGCTCGAACTCGCGTTTGGGGCTTTTGCTGGTTTCAAGCTGCTCTATCCGGCAGGACCGCTGATCGTGGCCGCTGGAATGGGGGCGACCGTCACCAATGCGGCGCCACCCATCACGCTGTTATTGGTTGGGGTGCTTCTGACTTTGCCAGTCTGGTTGGCGGGTGTCATCTGGGCGCGTTGCGCGACCGCCTCTGTCGGGAACGACAGGACTGTCGTGACCTGGCAGAAGAGCGCGGGGCTTCTCATCGGATTTGCGCCTTTTGTTGTCATGACGGCATTGCTGATCATAGGTGGTTTTGTTGGGCAGACCGGCATCGGTGTCTTCGACCTTGTTCTGATGCCAAAGGGGGCAATATGCTGCGCCGCTGTCCTTGCGTTGATTCAGACACCAGTCGCCAGACGCCGCGATTGCCTCGACAGTGCCGTGCGGCGGACTGGCTCTCTTTTGTTGGTGATTGGGGCGGCAAGCGCCTTTGGCGGAGTGCTGACAGGTTTGATACCAATGGAACGCCTGATGCCAACCGGAAGCGGGGTGACCGCCCTCTTGGCGCTGTTTTTACTCACGGTGGTTTTCAAGCTCGCTCAGGGGTCATCCATGGCGACCTTTGCGGCCGTAGCCCCGGTTGCCGCTCCTATTGTCATCGCCAGCGGCGCTGACCCCATCGCGGCTGTCTTTGCGATCTGTCTTGGCTCCTTCGTCGCGATACTGCCCAATGACAGCTACTACTGGCTGGTGCGTCGCGATGCCCTGGCGCATGAAGTCAGTGAAGCCCGTGCGATAGGGATCCTGACGGGAGGGGCCGTCTTGCAGGCCTGCGTCGGCATGGCTGGCTTGCTGGCCGCAAAGGCGCTTTGGACTTGATCTTGTTTCGGACCCCCTCCCCCCCGCGGAAAGCGGTGGACTGTGGTCCGCCTTTCCCTATTGGCGCGTTTGCCTGTGGCAGATCAGGCTCGCGTGATCGGAACCCGCAACCGGCTCTCTGCAATTCGGCACTACGCCACATTGCCAGCAAGAGAAGCAGGTACCCGCGCACCGGCGATAGCCCTGACGCTAAGCCTGTGCCCCTGCCGGTGCTGCGGCCTGCCATGCCATCAGCGCGATGGCCGATGGCAGAACCGCTGGCCGCAGAACCGGCAGGATCGCCTCGTGGTATCGCCCGCCTTCGTGCAGCAGGTTCATCGTGCCAAGGAAATGGCCTGACACGAACACCGGCAGGTTGATGACCGAGCCAAGGCCAAGCCCCTCGATCTTCGCATGATCCGGGAAGACGTCGCGTACACCATCGATATGGGTGGAGAGAAACGGACGCCTCTCGTCAAGCACGATGCCGGTCCACCGGTTCGGCACGATCTCCTTCAGTCCGGTCAGGGGGTAAGCGTCCGGATCGTTCGTGTAGACCCGTTCGGCCTGTCCCGCGCAAAGGTCGAACCGCGAACAGGTGAACAGACGCACACCCACGAGCTCATCGAAGATGCGGTTCACAATGGCGAAGAGCGTGGCGGGCGACGCCGTGGGCATCGCCCGCGCGAAATCGTCGATGGCGTCACCCAAAACAGAGCACCTCGCGTGCAGCGCACGTCAGGCTCTCGGACCCGTCTGACGTGATCAGAACGTCGTCCTCGATTCGAACGCCGATATGGCCGGACGCGTAAAGACCGGGCTCGATCGTGACGACCATGCCGGGGGCGAGTTGCGTCTCGTTGCCCAGCATGATCTGGGGGGCCTCGTGCACATCGAGCCCAAGGCCATGCCCGGTCTTGTGAACGATGAGCCCGGCGAAGGAAGAGGCGGCGAGGACCGCCGTCGTCTCGCGGTCCAGGGAGTCGCATGTGATGCCCGGCGCGGCAAGGCTGCGGCCCCGCTCGTTGGCTGCGAGAACCGTTTCATAAATGGCGCGGTCCTCGTCCGACACATGCTCGCAGAACGCGGTGCGCGTGATATCCGCGTTCATGCCGTTCCAGGACGCCCCGAAGTCGATGAGCAGCGCGTCGCCCGGAAGGATCGGACGCTCTGACGGAGCGCCGTGCGGATCGGCCGCGTTCGGTCCCGACAGGACGATCGGCTCGAAGGCAAAGCCAGGCGCGCCATGCGCCAGCAGCGCCTGCTTGAGACGCGCGGCGAGGGCCGCCTCGGTGTCGCCGGCGCGGGCGCCGTCGTAGAGTTCGGCAAGCGCCGCTTCGCTGATCTCTATGGCGCGTTTCAGGTCGGCGATCTCGTCCTCGTCCTTCTGGATGCGAAGAGCCGACAGCGTAGCGTCGGCGTTGACGAGCGCGCCCTGCGGCAGATGCCGTGTCAGCGCCTCGGCCTCGAACATCCGCATCCGCATCCCCTCGACGCCCACCGGCGCGCCGATGGACCGGCAGCAGTCGCGAAACGCCGCTTCGAAGCCGTCGCGATCCTGCCAGTAGAACGTCTCGGCCTCCGGAACACTTGCCATCCACTGAGAGCGTTCAAGCTCGGGCATGATGGCCTTGAGCGCCCCGTCCGCGGTCACGAAAAGAAGGGTCGGCCGCTCCATCAGGTGAAGGTCGAGCCCGGTCAGGTACCGGAACGACGGGCCGGGCACGAAAGCGACGGCCTCCAGGCCGGCATCGCGCGCGATGGTCCTTGCCCGGTCCCGCCGGGCCTCGATGCGTTTCATTTGGCTGTCTCCTTTTGGCCAAGGTCCATGTCTGCGCCGAATTCCGGGCGCAGCGCGCGCAGCGTGATTTCCACCTCCGACGAGATCAGGTCGGCGATTTCCCGGTCGCTCGCTTCCGGATCCCCTTCCGCGACCGCGGCGAATAGACGGTCCAGTCGGTGGGCGTGATCCTCTAGCTCCGCCGCTGTGGCGTGCGGGAAAAAGTGCAGGATCTTGGTCCGCATTCCGGCGTCGAGGCAGTGCGAGAGATACCGTTCGAAAAAGACGTTTCCGGTGGTTGCGGACAGCTGCCGCATAAGAGAGAGGTAGCAGCGGAACGCGCCGTACAGATCGCCGCCTGCGAGGCACTCGCGATGGGCCGCCAGCATGCCCTCGAAGACCGTAACGTCCGCCCGGCCCGACATTGCCGCGGCGCGCGCGACCGAGCGCGCGAGAACGAGAAGGGTGTCGAAATACTGGCCCGCATTGTTCATTGAAAGCGGCGCCACGATGCTCGTCCGGTTGGGCAGAAATTCGACGAGACCCTCGCCCTGAAGCAGCAGCAGCGCCTCCCGGACCGGGGTCCGCGAGACCGCGAATCGCTTGGCCAGCGCCACCTCGTCGATCGCGTCACCCGGGGGAATCCTGAGCCACAAGATCTCGTCGCGAAGCGCGTCGTGAACCAAGAGCGCACCTCGACGCTTTTGCTTTTCTTCGGTTTTTTCGGTCATCTTGGTCGTCCGGCCTCCTTCTGGCCCCGGCGGTCGAATTCAAGGGTGCCTCAACAAGAGTCTTGCATAATGTTTGCATAATGGCTTTCATGAGACTCAGCAATGACACTTTCAACCGGGAGCCATTCACAATGAACTTGAAGCGCACGACACTGCTTTCGACCGTCTGCATCTGCGCGATGGCGACGACAGCACTGGCCGAAGGGCGGCTCGCATATTTCGCCGCCACGTCCCAGAACGGGTTCAACCAAGCCACCTACGAGGGCGTTCAGGAGGCCGCGGCAGCGCGCGGCTACGAAACCGAGATTTTCGATGGCCAGTTCGACGCCGCCGTGCAGTATGGCCAGATCGAGGACGTTCTCGCCTCGGGCAATTTCGACGGGTTCATCGT
>CAYGRI010000008.1:0-42617 GCA_964352155.1 uncultured Maritimibacter sp.
CCCACATGCAGGTCCTGGGTCATCGCGCCATAGGTCTCGACAGAGCCGATGCCGTAGATACAGGACACCGAGGCAACGATGATCACGTCGTCCCGTTCCAAGAGCGCCCGGGTGGCAGAGTGGCGCATCCGGTCGATCTGTTCGTTGATCTGGCTTTCTTTCTCGATATAGGTGTCGGTCCGGGCGACATAGGCCTCTGGCTGATAATAATCGTAGTAGCTGACGAAGTATTCCACCGCGTTCTCGGGAAAGAAGCCCTTGAACTCTCCGTACAACTGCGCGGCGAGGGTCTTGTTCGGCGCCAGGATGATCGCGGGGCGCTGGGTTTCCTCGATCACCTTGGCCATCGTGTAGGTCTTGCCGGTGCCCGTCGCGCCAGGAAACACCTGATCCCGCTCGCCGTCGTTCACCCCGCGGGACAATTCGGCGATGGCGGTAGGCTGGTCGCCGGCGGGGTTGAACTCGGTTTGCATCACGATCCGCTGGCCGCCTTCGAGCTTTTCGCGCGTGCGGACATCGTCCGCGGCGGCATGCAGGACGGGCATCTGGTCGGGGCGGTTGTTGTGCATGGGATTCTCCGGGGTGTTGCCACAGACTTGTGCCGGAATCGCGGCGGTGCAACCCCCCTGACTGTCAGCGTTGTGTCAGGAGCGCGCCAAACCGGCGAAACGCGCGACCCCAAACGGTTGAGTCATGCCGGAGTCAGGCAGGCAAGGCCACTCGCCGCGGGAACGGTTCGTGGATCCCTGGTCCTTTGTCGGGAGGCGTAGCGCATCGGCGTTTCGCGACATCCTGAGGCGCGTGGCCCTGAAAGCTTTCGCTGAAACAATGTCTTACCTTGTGCAGGCGGCTTTCGGGACCTGGGCGCGGTAAACCTGTGAGCAAGAAATGCAACCATAAGTTTATTTTTGCTTGCCAGGTTGGCTACCGTTCACTAACCTCATAGTTGCAAGCAGCAGACTAGGCTGCCGACCTCGTGGCGACACCCACCCCACCCCTCTTGTGACGCGCAAGGTCGGCAGCCGCCTGCGGCATCTCCCCCGGATACCGTTGGATGCAATCAATTGAATTGTTGAGCGTCCGGGGCTTCTCTGGCATATCGGGGGCGTTGACAGGAGAGTGACGATGCCCGCACGTATCTACCGCCCCGCCAAGACAGCGATGCAATCCGGCACCGGCAAGACGCGCCGGTGGGTGCTGGAACATACCGCCGATTCGTCGCGCGAGGTTGATCCGCTGATGGGCTGGACCTCTTCGGCCGACACGCAGGCGCAGGTCCGGCTGACCTTCCCCAGCAAGGAGGCGGCGTTGGATTACGCCAAGGAGCATGGGATCGAGGCCGTCGTGACCGATCCGCAAGGGCGCAAGCCGATCATCCGTGAGCGTGGCTATGGCGAGAATTTCGCCACCGACCGGCGCGGCGCTTGGACCCACTGATCCGCATCGACGGCACAAAGAAACCCGGCGAGGTCATCCGCCGGGTTTTTTGTTGAAATGGATCGGTCGCTTAGCGCGAGATCATCGGGAAGCCCAACCCGCGCGTGAACAGCTTGCCGCCACGAATGACCGAGTTGCTACGCTTGTTGTTCGTGACAAGCGGCATCGGCCAGAAGATGCGGGACATGTAGCCGCCCCCGCGCATCGCCGAGTCGGCCTTGCGCGGCTTGCGGCTGAGCAGCGGCATCGGCCAGAATGCCCGTGACATGAAGCGCCCGCCCTTGATGACGGAGCCGCGGTCCTTCTTCTTGATCACCAGAGGAATGCCCCAGCCGTCCGGCCCGGTCACGGTGCCGCGGCGCACGCCGTCATCTTCCGGAGGCAGGGTCAGGATCCGGGGGTGCGTGGTCAGCACCCGCGTGGCAGAGCCCTGCTTGATCGGCTCCTTGAACTTGTACTCTTCGGGCGAGGCGCCGACGTCCAGCGTCTCGGCCTGGGCGAGCATGCCGCGGGCGATCTGCGGGGCCTGAAGCGGCTTGTAGGTCGCACGCACGATCAGCAGCGCATTGCCGCCCATCACGCCATCGGCATAGGCCTGCACGGCGGAGTCCTGTACGCGCCCACGCAGCATGCGCGATTTTACTGAATCTGCGTCTTCACCGTCTTTTGCGGCAATCACTTCGACGGCGTCCCGAGGGAACCGTTCGAACCAAAGGCGGTCAGCAACCGCCTGTGCGCCTTTCTTGTTCGCGAATAGCCGCGTGATGACTGTTGTCGTCATAATGCCTCCACCGGGTTAGGGTCTGTGTCTGCGGAACGTTTGGCAAAGCGGGAATTTCGCCAGCCGAGCGGGATGGCCACGAGAACGGCCAGAAACAAGAATGCGATTTCGATCATGAACACGACATTATAGGCCGTGTAGGCGTCAGATCCAGCCTGAGATGGCATCGCCTGGACAAGATCGCGGACAATGCCACCTAAAGCGACGCCAACGCCGGCGCAGGTGGCCTGAACAGCCCCCCAGGCGCCCAGCGCCAGGCCGATCTGGTTGGGCGGGGCGGCCCGCATCGTCGAGGTCAGCGTGGCATGGCCGAACAGCCCGGCGCCCAGACCGGTGGCAAGGGTGCCCAAAAGGAACATCGGGGTCCCGCCGCCCAGAGAGGCCAGGATGATGGCGGCAAAGCCGGGAACCCCGATCGCGGCGCCGATCAGCCCAAGGCGCGCCGGATTGCCTGCCGGTGTTGACAGCATGCGCGAGGCGATGCCGAAGCCGATCAGCGTCCCCCCGGCAAGCAGTGCGGTCAGCCGGGTCGTTCCGGCCACGGACAGGCCCAAGGCCTGCCCGCCATAGGGTTCCAGCAAGACATCCGCCGTGCCAAAACCCAGCGTGCCAAGGCCGACAACGGTCAGCAGACGGATCGTGCCGGGGTGATTGACCAGCTTGTCCCATGCCTCGCGAAATGTGGGTTGCCGCGTGGTCTCCATCTTGTGGGCGCGCACGCGGTCGCGCGCTTCCTGTTTCCACAGGGCCACGAAGTTCAGCGTCACGGTCACCACGGCCGCGCCCTGGATCACCTGGATCAATCTGGCGGGATCGTAGGGGGTCAGCAGCGCGCCAAAGATCAGGGCTGACACGACCATGCCGACCAGCAGCATGACATACATCAGGCCGACGACCTTTGGCTGGTCCTCTTCCTCGACCAGATCGGTTGCAAGCGCCAGGCCAACGGTCTGGACGATGTGAATGCCTGCCCCCACCAGCAGAAACGCCAAGGCCGCGGCAGAATGGCCGATCCACCGGGGGGTGTCATGGGATTCGCCAAAGCCGGACAGCACAAGCAGCGCGAACGGCATGATCGCAAAGCCGCCGAACTGATACATCGTGCCTTTGAAAATATAGGGGATGCGCCGCAGTCCGAGGGCAGAGACATTGGTGTCGGACTTGTGCCCGATCAACGTGCGGAACGGCGCAAAGACGAGGGGGAGCGCCAGCATCACGGCCACCACGGTGGCGGGAACGGCAAGCTCGACGATCATCACGCGGTTCAGGGTGCCCACAAGCAACACCAGCGCCATGCCAACCGTCACCTGAAACAGCGACAGCCGCAACAGGCGCGACAGCGGCACCGTGTCAGATGCAACGTCCATGAACGGCAGATAGGCGAAGCTCATCCGCGCAAGGCGGTTCAGCGCAAACGTCTTGTACTTGTCTTTGAGCCTGGACATCGCTCGCACCTGCTTGCGAAGGACCGAGGGGTGGAAGAGCGGCCTGCGCCCTCACCCCCCGGATTTCAATCCGGGCCCGTCGAACAAAGCCGACGGGCCGGGGTTCTAATTCGCGGCGAGGTTTATGGGTGCCGCGAGTGTCGTTGCCGATGCTTGAACATCCAGCGGCTTGAGAATCGCCGTCGCTGTCGAGCCATCGGGCATCACGACCAGAACTTCCTGCCCACCTTCGGTGGCCGGGACAGTGTAGGCCGCGTTCTTGGTCGCGTCCGGAGCGGGCAGCAGGCCCGCTTCGACCTGATCACCCGTTCCGAGCGGAACCCCGGAAATGAAATCGGATACCCAAGAGGTGTTGTTCACGACTGCAAGATGCACCGCGAACGAACCAACGGCGACGGCACCCAGAAAAATGGGCAGACCGACCGCGGGCGAAACGACGAGCCAAAGCTTTGCGTTGTTCATTTCTGCCCTCCGTTAACCGAGCCAGGGAGTCGCGAATGCGACCAGGATATGTGCAACGATCGCGATGGCGCCAAAGACGCGCGTGCCATCAATCACGTAGCTGTGCACTTCTTCAGCTTCTTTGAGCGTCAGGCCGGTTGGCCAAACTTTATCTGGGTCATCTGACATGTCCCGTATCCTCCGTATTGTGTCGTCGGAATGCAGTGACCGCAACAAGCCGGGGCGCGGCCAAGGCACGCTTCACCGGGGCTGCCCCACCTGAGCAGAACAGCCGCCCATTCATGTTGTCATAATGGATTTACACTATCAACTGTAATTTTTTCTTTACAGTCAACCTTGGCAGAGTCGATGTATCCATAGCCTTTTCAACTCGTTGTGGGGCGAATTCCTGTTTCCGGGATCCCGCCAAAACTGGGAAAGTTCTGCACGGCAGCGGCCTCAATCCATCACTGGGGCCGCCGCCCCCGAATCTCTTGGTGTCCGCTGTGCGCAGATGGGTCTGGAGACTGCCTGCAGCGGCGGGCCGGGCGATAGCCGCGCCAGGGTGCTCTGACCGGGAGCGTTCGCGTCAATCGCCCGAAGCAGCAGCCATGCGATCGGCAAACTGCGGCTGCATTGTCTGGAATGTGTCGGAGGGGCAGAACGGCGGGGTGTGCCGCAGGTGGCGCGTCAGGTCAGCTCTTCGAGCCGCTCTTTCGACAGGTCGCCGGGGACGATTGTGATCGGCACGGGCAAGGAGCCAGCGGTCTTCGACAACTGGCTGACCAGCGGCCCCGGCCCGCCCTTTTCCTGGCTGGCGCCCAGCACCACGATGCCCACTTCGGGGTCGGATCGGATCAGGCCCATCAGTTCCGGCACAACCTCGCCTTCGCGGATCACCAGCTCGGGGTCGACGCCCTGGCGGTCGCGCATCCATTTGGCAAACACCTCGAAATGGGCCTGGATCCGCTCGCGCGCCTCTTCCCGCATGATCTCGCCGACGCCGATCCAGTGGTTGAACTCTTCGGGCGGGATCACGGACAGAACGACCACGCCGCCTTTTGTCCTGGCCGCACGCATCGCGGCGAACCGCATCGCGTTCAGACACTCCCGGCTGTCATCGAGGACCACGAGGAACTTGCGCATTTGGGGGCTCTCCATTCACACAGGTGATGATGACCCAAGGGCCGGGCACTGGCAACAAAACCTTCGCGCGGGCTACAACGGCAGGCGTTTGCCCGCCCCTTTCGCCTCGGCCCGCGCCAGGGCGAGCGCGGCGGCAGCGTAGTCCCCCAAGGCGATTCCGCGAAACGCGAAGGCCGAGGGGCGTTCGGGGTCAAACCCGACCTTGATCGCGCCGCTGACCACATCGCCAAGATCCGCAGTGACAAGCGAGGGGGCGACCAGCTTCTTTTCCATCGTGGCCTCTTGCGCGCGGTCGTCGATCACGACCTGACCGAAGGCGCCCATGCCCTTGGCTTTCCACGGAATTCCCAGATCGGTGATGGCGGCGAAGGCGCCGGGTTCCATCCACCGGCCATCCAGAAACGGCGCGACGGAGTAATCCAGCGTGATCGAGGTGACGACAAGATCCGCGCCGCGAATGGCCGCTTCGGCGCTGTCAGACACGGTCGCCTTCAGGCCCATCCCGTCTGCCTTTTTGCACAGCCTGTCGATATTCGCCTGCCCGCGCCCAAAGGCCCGGATCTCTGTCAGCGGGAACATCGCCGAGAAGGCATCCAGATGGGTATGCGCCTGCAGCCCACAGCCGACAAAGGCGACGCTGGCGGATTTGGGGTTCGCCAGCCGCCGTGCTGCCACGGCAGACAGTGCCGCCGTGCGGGTGCCGGTGACCCAGTTCGCCCCCATAAGCGCCCGCAACAGCCCTGTCCGCGCGTCCAGCACGATGATGGCGCCATTGGTCGTCGCCAACCCCTTGGCCGGGTTTTCCGGGCAGACCGAGACCTGTTTGACGACCGTCAGATCCTGCCGGTTGCCGACCGCCAGGGTGGACATCATGTAGCGCGCCTCGCCCGGCAGGATCACCGATTTGGGCGCATCCATCAAAGCCCCGGCTGCCTTGTCGAGGATCGCCGCTTCGACCGCGTCGGCCACATCGGTGGGCGAAATCGCCAGCGCTTCAAGGTCCGCGTCGTTGAGGTAGACAAAATCCGTCATCATTGCGCGCCTGAATGGGCCCAGTCCCAATACAGCTCGCGCACGCGCCGCGTGATCGGGCCGACCTGGTAATGGGTGCCGTCGAATTCGGTCACCGGGGTCACCTTCATCAGGTTGCCCGACATGAACACCTCGTCCGCCTCGCGGAAATCGTCGAAGGTCAGCACGGTTTCATGCACCGTCACCCCATCCGCCGCGAGGTTCGAGATATGCCGCCCCCGGGTGATCCCCGACAGAAACGTGCCGTTGGGGATCGGGGTAAAGACCTCGCCGGCCCGCGCCATGAAGATGTTGGCAGAGGCGGTTTCGGCCACATTGCCCATCGCATCGGCCACCAGCGCGTTGGCATAGCCCTTGTCCAGCGCCTCGCGCAGCATGCGGGCGTTGTTGGGATACAGGCAGCCGGCCTTGGCATTGACCACCGCATCCTCCAGCACCGGGCGGCGAAAGCGGGTCGTGGTCAGCGTCACTGTCATGTCCGGCGCGGCCATCGGCACCTCTTCAAGGCACAGGCAGAACCCGGACTCCTCGGCGCCCGGAAGGATCAGCAGGTGGCCATAATCGACCCCCCAATACATCGGGCGAATGTAGACGGCGGCCTCTCTCGGGAACAGCTTCAGCCCCTCCCAGACCAGCGCCACCATGTCTTCGGTGGAAACGCTCGGCTTGATCATCAGCGCCTCGGCAGAGCGGTTCACCCGGGCGCAGTGCGCCTCCAGATCCGGGGCGACGCCGTCGAGGTAGCGGGCACCGTCAAAGACGGTCGTGCCCAGCCAGGACCCGTGGTCGGCAGAGCGCATGATCGGCACGCTCCCCTTATGCCAGGTTCCGTCGAAATAGGTATGGATGGTCTGGCCGGTCGACATGGGCCCTCTCCCTTCGGCTTGCGGGGGGACCCTAGGCGGGGCGCGGGGCGGCGTCCAGACCTGCGTCGCATGACGACCCTGCGTGGCGAGAGGTCGACGCTACAAGAAGGACCGAAAAAGCAGCAGCTCTTGGGTTTCTTTGGATGCGGCCGTCATGGTGCCATGGTGGGCGTCGCGCCGGTCGGGACGGAACCGATCGGCGCGACACAAATGCTGTCTGTCAGGCCCCGACCATGCCCACAATCTCGTAGGTCCGCTTGAGAATCGGCGCGGCCAGGGTTCGGGCGCGTTCGGCGCCCTGGGCGAGAATCCGGTCAATCTCGGCCGGGTCGGCGGTCAGCCGAGCCATTTCAGTGGAAATCGGCGCCAGCTTGGCGACCGCCAGATCCGCCAGCGACGGCTTGAAGGTCGAGAACTGCTGCCCCCCGTGATCGGCGATCACCTGCTCGGCGGACAGATCGGCCAGCCCGGCATAGATGTTCACCAGGTTGCGCGCTTCTGGCCGGTCGGCCAACCCGTCGAGATCCGAGGGCAGCGGCTCTGGATCCGTCCGCGCCTTGCGGATCTTTTGCGCGATGGTGTCGGCATCGTCGGTCAGGTTGATCCGGCTTTGATCCGAAGGATCGGATTTCGACATCTTCTTGGTCCCGTCGCGCAACGACATGACGCGGGTGGCCGCGCCCTCGATCACCGGCTCCGTCTCGGGGAAGAAATCCACCTTGTAATCGTTGTTGAACTTGATCGCGATGTCGCGGGTCAGCTCAAGGTGCTGTTTCTGATCCTCGCCCACGGGCACATGGGTGGCGTGGTAAATCAGGATGTCGGCGGCCATCAACGCGGGATAGGCGAACAGCCCCAGCGAAGCGTTCTGCGTGTTCTTGCCGGCCTTGTCCTTCCATTGGGTCATCCGCTGCATCCAGCCCATGCGGGCGACACAGTTGAAGATCCAGGCCAGTTGCGCATGTTCCGGCACCTGGCTTTGGTTGAACAGGATGGATCGCGCGGGGTCGATCCCGGCGGCGATGAACCCGGCACAGAGCTCTCGCGTGGCCTTGGCCAGCTGAGCCGGATCCTGCCAGACGGTGATCGCGTGCTGATCGACCATGCAATAGACGGTCTCATAGGTGCCGTCGTCCTGCATCGTAACGAAACGTTTCATCGCACCAAGGTAATTGCCCAGCGTCAGGCCGCCCGAAGGCTGAATCCCGGAAAACACACGAGGTGTGAACGCGGCCATGCTATTTAACTCCATCTGGAATTCTGTCCCGGGCTCGCGTAACGCAAGGGTCCAATGCCGTCAAGAAAGCCCCGTGTCATGACCGATCCCCATATGGAAAGCCCGTTCAACGCTCTGCCACCGGTGGTGGTGCTGCTGGCCCTGGCGATTTTCGGGGTGGAGGCGGGGCTGCAACTGGGCGAGCGCGGCCTGATCGGCGGACCCGAAGCGGTGGGCTGGCGGCTGGGGCTTATCCAGGAATACTCGGTGGTTGGCGAGTTGTTCAAGCAGATGTGGATGCTGAACATTTGGCCCACGGAACATCTGGTGCGGCTGGTGGCCTATCCCTTCATTCATGCCAGTTTCACCCATATGCTGTTTGTCGTCGTGTTCGTCCTGGCGCTTGGCAAGATGGTCGGAGAAATCTTTGCCCCCTGGGCTGTGCTGGTCGTGTTCTTTGGCTCGTCGATTTTCGCGGGGCTGGTCTATTCCTTCGCCCTCAATGCGGATTACCCTCTGTTCGGTGGCTATCCCGCCGCCTATGGGCTGATCGGAGCTTTCACCTTTCTGCTCTGGGTGCAACTGGCCGCCACCGGCGGTCCGCGCAGCCGGGCGTTTTCGCTGATCGGGTTCCTGATGGGGATCCAGCTGCTGTTCGGCCTGCTGTTCGGCGGCGGCTACGACTGGGTCGCGGATCTCAGCGGCTTTGCCGCAGGGTTCCTGCTGTCCTTCGTGGTAAGCCCCGGCGGATGGGGCCGGGTGATGGACAAGTTGCGGCAGCGCTGACGCCCCCCAGGGCTGTCTGGCGTCGCCGCTGCCTTCGCGGCTTGGCAGCGCTAGCGCTGGCGCGACATCGTGCGCCGCAACTCTGCCAGGGGCAGCCCGCCCAGCCAATGCGCGGCGGTGAAGTAAAAGACAATCCCGGCGCAGACGATCACCGCGAGGGCGAGATAGCGCCATGTCGCCATGGTCAAGACCGGATCCAGGGCCTGCGCCATGCCCCACAAAAGCCCGCCCATCAGCGCCGAGGCGAGGATGATCCGGCCAATTCGCCGCTTGAACCGGGCGTCCAGGACAGCGGCATCCCCCATCGGCCGAGAGCCGCGCCAGAGCAGAGCCACCATCGCCCAGCCGGCAAGC
The DNA here is from genome assembly GCA_964352155.1 of uncultured Maritimibacter sp. Classification (GTDB taxonomy): domain Bacteria; phylum Pseudomonadota; class Alphaproteobacteria; order Rhodobacterales; family Rhodobacteraceae; genus Psychromarinibacter. The sequence goes on from CAYGRI010000008.1 coordinate 9,505, forward strand.
GTGGTGCCAAGCGCCGCCGCGATATAACCGATGACGGGGGCCAGACCGATCGCCGCCCCGGCGTTCACCAGCATCGCGACGAGGGCATAGCGGAACGGCGTGCGCGTGTCCTCACGGGCAAAGAACAGCGGTTGCAGGACCTTTTGAAGCACAAAGGCGGGCAGGCCCAACCCATAGACGGCCACGGCCAGTGCAGCGGCGGCGGTATCGCCCGCGTCGAAGGCACCCCGCTGGAACAGGACGCCGATCAGCGGCACCGGGATCACGACCAGCGCGACCGCCGCGGGGATGGTCAGCGCCAGGCTGATTTCTGCCGCGCGGTTGAAGGCATCGCGCCCGCCCGCAGTATCTCCGGCGCCCAGACGGCGCGACAGATCGGGCAGAAGGACGACGCCGATGGCGATGCCCACCACGCCCAGCGGCAATTGATACAGACGGTCCGCATAGGCCAGCCAGGCGACCGCGCCGTCAAAGAAGCTGGCGACCTGTCTGCCGATCAACAGGTTGACCTGCACCACCCCACCCGCCAGTGCGGCGGGGGCGGCGATTAGGGCGAGACGCTTCATATCCGGGGTCAGTCGCGGCAGGCGTGGTATCAGCCGGAACCCGGCGCGGGCGGCGGCGGTCCAGACAAGAGCCAATTGCGCGACCCCGGCCACCGGAACGATGCAGGCCAGCGTCAGGCCCATGTCCCAGCCCTGAAAATGCGCCAGCGTCATGGCGCCGACAAAGAGGATGTTCAGCAAGACGGGCGCCGCCGCCGCCGCCGCAAAGCGCCCGGTCGCGTTCAGAACCCCCGACAGCAGGGCGGCCAGCGAGATGAACAGGATGTAGGGAAAGGCGATCCGGCCATAGAGGGTGGCGAGTTCGAACCGGCTGTCATCGGCAAAGCCCGCGGCCATCGCATAGACCAGCCAGGGCATCGCGAACAGGGCCAGGGCCGTGAACACCACCAGCACCGTCGCAAGGCCGGAAAAGGCATCCTGGGCAAACGTCTCTGGGTCGGTGCCCTGTTCGACCTTCTTCGAGAACATGGGCACGAAGGCCATGTTGAACGCGCCCTCGGCAAAGAAGCGGCGGAACATGTTGGGCAGCGAGAAGGCGATCAGAAACGCCTCTGCCACGGGGCCCGCGCCCAGAAACCCGGCGATCAGGATGTCGCGGGCAAAGCCGAGCAAACGGCTCGCCAGCGTCCAGACGCCCACGGTCAGGAAGGCCGCCATCAGCCGGATCGGTTTCATGCCTGGCGGTCCCGAAGGGCTGCGTTGGCCCGGGATCGGATGTCCTGAACCGCTTCCCGCCCGAGTGAAAAAGCGCCATGCGGGGCGGCGCCATTGGTCCGGTCAAACCCGGCGCCGGGGCCAGCGCTCCGCGACTGGTCGCGGAGGGGGCGGCGTTTGATGGCGCACAGAAGGGCAGGCCGACCGGCCCGTGGGGCGCTGCTCATTCCTCGCGGGCCCGGATGGATCCTTGCTCGATCGCCTGGCGCAGCTTGCGTTCCAGCGCAAGCAGGCGTTTCTCGGAAAACAGCTTCAGGCCGAACATGTCCTTGACGTAGAAGCTGTCGACCACCTGTTCGCCATAGGTCGCGATCACGGCGCTGGCGATCTGGATGTTGTCATCGGCCAGCGTGCGGGTCAGGTCGTACAGCAGACCGGGACGGTCGCGGCTGTCGACCTCGATGATCGTATAGATCTCGGACCCTTCGTTGTCGAAGGCGACAGAGGTCGGAACCCGGAACGCCTTCTCCCGCTTCTTCATCTTGTCGCGGCGGCGCATTTCCTTGCTTGCGCTCACCTCTCCGCCCAGGGTGCGGTTGATCATGTTGCGCAGGCGGGGCAGGCGATCCGCCTCATACGGAGAGCCTTCGGAATCCTGGATCCAGAAGGCGGCGGTCACCCAGCCGTCCTTGCTGGTGAAGGTGCGCGCGTCCTTGATATTGGCGCCCACCAGGGCCAGCGCCCCGCACATGCGGCTGAAGATGCCGTGATGGTCTGCCATCGCAAAACACACGCGGGTCGCGTCGCGGTCTTCGTCCGGGGTCAGTTGCAGGCGGAATTCATCCGCCGCCAGACCGCGCAGAAGATGCGCGAAATCCACATGGGCGGTGACATGCAGCCCCTGCCAATACGGTGGATAGTGACGCTCCAGCTCGGCCTTGAGGTCCTTGGCGGGCCAATCCGCGAGCGCTTCGCGCAGGTTGCGCTTGGCGTCGGCGCCGCGCTGGGTCCGGTTCAACGCCTCCAGCCCGTCTTCGAGCGCGCGGCGGGTCTGCCGGTACAGCGCCCGCAACAGCGCCGCCTTCCAGTTGTTCCAGACGTTCGGGCCGACACCGCGAATGTCGCAGACGGTCAGCACTGTCAGCAGATCCAGCCGTTCCTTGGTCTGCACCGCCTTCGCAAAGTCGCGCACGGTGCGGGGATCGGCGATGTCGCGCTTTTGCGCCATGTCCGACATCAGCAGATGGTACCGCACCAGCCATTCGACGGTCACGCATTCGCCGGGCTTCAGGCCCAGCCGCGGGGCGATTACCCGGGCGATGCGGGCGCCCAGGACCGAGTGATCCTCCTGCCGGCCCTTGCCGATGTCATGGCACAGAAGCGCCACATAGAGCACGCGGCGGTTGACCCCTTCCTTGAGGATCTGGCTGGCGACCGGTAGTTCCTCGACCAGCTCGCCGCGTTCGATCTGCGCCAGGGTCGAGATGCATTGGATGGTATGCTCGTCTACCGTATAGGCGTGATACATGTTGAACTGCATCATCGCCACGATCGGCTCGAATTCAGGGATGAACGCGGCCAGGACGCCCAGTTCGTTCATCCGTCGCAGGGCGCGTTCCGGGTTGCCGTGTTTCAGCAGAAGGTCGCGGAAAATGCGCGTCGCCTCGCGGTCGGATCGCATGGCGTCGTCGATCCGGTGCAGGTTCGCCGAGACCAGCCGCATCGCGTCGGGGTGGATCAGCATCCCGGTGCGCAACCCTTCCTCGAAAATCCGAAGCAGGTTCAGTTTGTCGGACAGGAACGCTTGTTCGTCATCGACATCCAGACGGTTGTGGACGATCCGGTAGCCTTCGCGCGCGCGTCTGCGTCGCTTGAAGAAGCCGACCAGCTTGGGTTCCTTCTTGACGTGGCGCGCTTCGAGCGCGGTCAGGAAGATCCGCGTCAACTCCCCGACCTTGGTGGCCTGGCGGAAGTAATCCTGCATGAAGTGCTCGACCGCGCGGCGGCCGTCCCGGTCGACATAGCCCATCCGCTCTGCCACCTCGACCTGCATGTCGAAGGTCAGCTGATCCATCGCGCGGCCGGTCGCAAGATGCAGATGGCAGCGCACGGCCATCAGAAAATTCTCGGCCTCGATCAGGGCCTCGTACTCGGCCTGGCGAAACACGCCCATTTCCACGAGATCGGCGGGCGATTCTACGCCATGCACGTATTTGTCGATCCAGTAGAGCGATTGCAGATCGCGCAGGCCGCCTTTGCCCTCTTTGACATTGGGTTCAACGACGTAGCGTTGGCCGCCCTGTTTCTTGTGGCGCTTGGCACGCTCGTCGAGCTTGGCCTCGATGAAATCGGCGGCGGTGCTGGAGAACAGATCGGACCAGAGGCGGCGCTTGAGCTCATGTTCCAGCGGGGCGAAGCCATTGATATAGCGATGCTCCAGCAGGGCGGTGCGGATCGTGTAGTCGTCGCGGGCCAGGCGGATGCAATCGCGCACGGTGCGGCTGGAATGGCCGACCTTGAAGTGCAGGTCCCAGAAGATATAGAGCGCGCTTTCGATCACGCTTTCGGCCCAGGGGGTGATCTTGTAGGGCGTCAGAAACAGCAGATCGACGTCAGAGGCTGGCGCCATCTCCGCCCGTCCATAGCCGCCAACCGCCAGCACGGCCAGCCGCTCTGCCTCCGTCGGGTTGGGCAGGGGGTGGATCCATGTGGTGGCCACGTCGAAAACAGCCGTCACAATGCCGTCGGTCAGGTAGGAATAGGACCGGACGGTGGGCCAGGCATTCAGCGGATCGGCGGTAAAGGCCGCCTCGATGCGGGCGCGGCCGGCTTTGAGCGCGTGTTGCAGCACCTCAACGGCGGCGGCGCGAATGGCCTTGCTGTCGCCGGCGTCAGGGCAGGCAGACTGCAAGGCCGAACGCACCGCGTCGGCGTCGAAAATCTCCGCCGTGGGGCAGATGAGGCTGTCGGTTTGTGCGGCTCCGACGCGGTCAGAGACCCGCGCCGCCAAAGCTTCTGGGGGCGGGGTCAAGGACACTTACCTGTTTGTCGATAATGGTGGCGACGGCGAGCCCGCGTTCATTGGTGCCGTTGGGGCGGAACCGGAACGCGCCGTTGACACCGGCGAAGCCCGTGGGCTGGGTCAGTGCGGCCCCCGTCAAGGCATCGGCGTTGCCCGCGCTGACCAGAGCGCCGATCGCGGCGATTCCATCATAGGCCAGCCCGGCGATGGGATGGGGCGGATTGCCATGCGCGTCGAAGTACCGGGCCTGGAATTGTTCTGTCAGAGCGGGCGAGGGCAACGCAAACCAACCGCCCTGAAGCCCCGGAAGCTCCAGCGCGCTGGGCGGAATATCCCAGCGCTGCAGGCCGATGAAGGTCGTGACGGCCGGGTCGACTCCGTTCTCGGACACCAGCTGGGTCAGGATCGGCAAGGCCCCCGCGGTGCCGGAGGTATAGAAAATCGCATCGGCGCCGGTGGATTTTGCCGTGCCGCTCAGCGCTTCGACGGCCTGGACGACACCGTTCTGCGACACTTCGAACGAGGTTTCGCCCGCAAGCACGGCGCCGGCCTGGGCAATCGCGGTGGCGATGACGTCACGCGCCTTGCGTTCGGCGGTATTGCGCCCAAAGGCGATGACCATGTTCCGCTTGCCCTGACTGACCGCGTAACTGACCAGCCGGGCGGCGGTGTTTTCAAAGGTGTGACCGAGGACAAAGACATTGCCGCCCGCGATGTCGGTGTTGTTGGAAAAGCTCAGCACATTGACGCCGCGCGCGGCGACGGCGGCACCGGCGGCATTGGCGGCGACGGCATAGACCGGACCAAGTATGATCTTGGCGCCATCGTCCACCGCCTTGGCGGCGGCGGTTGCGGCGGTCTGAGGGTCGCCAGCCGTCGGATAAACCCGCAAATCAATCTCAACGCCCTGCAAATCGGCAATCGCGAGCCGTGCGGCGTTTTCCAAGGATCTCGCCAGCTCGGCATCGCCCGATTGCTGGGACCCGGCGGGAACGAGAAGCGCCACGGGAACGGGGGCGTCGGTGTCGATGCGGGGGCCGTTGCCATTGCCCACCGACAGACCGCCGCAGGCGGCCAGCCAGATGGCAGAAGCAAAGGCGATCAGGCGCACCGCTCCCCGGCGGGCTGTTTGAAAGGTGGAGGTCATCGCTATTCCTGCACTCCGGTACTGCGCTTGCGAACCGGGTCACACTATGCGCTACAACAAGGAGAGTAAACGCCCGCTTAATCTGGAGACACCGGTGACGCCCGAGATCAAGCAACTGGCCGCTGGGCTGTACTTTGTCGCAACGCCGCTGGGGGCGGCCCGCGACATCACCTTGCGCGCGCTGGATGTCCTGGCATCGGCCGATGTGCTGGCGGCGGAAGACACCAGAACCCTGCGTCACCTGATGCGCCTGCATGGAATCGCCGTCAACGACCGGCCCGTGATCCCCTATCACGATCACAACGGCGCCGAGGTCCGGCCGCGCCTTCTGCGCGAGCTGGAGGCGGGAAAGTCCGTTGCCTATGCCTCCGAGGCTGGAACGCCCCTGGTCTCGGACCCGGGGTTTCCGCTGGCCAGAGAAACCATCGCAGCGGGCTTTCAGGTCATCTCGGTGCCCGGCCCCTCCGCCGTTATGGCAGCACTCACCGTCGCCGGTCTGCCAACAGACCGGTTCATGTTCGCAGGCTTTCCGCCCGCCGCGGAAGGCGCACGGCGGAAATGGATGACCGAACTGGCAAACGTGCCCGCTACTCTGGTGATCTACGAAACACCGAAACGCATTCATCGAATGTTAGGCGAATTGTGCGAGATGATCGGGGGCGAGAGAGAGGCGGCGATTTGCCGGGAACTGACCAAACGCTTTGAAGAGGTGATACGCGGCACACTGGCCGAATTGGTTCTGGGCACCGGGGATGCGCCTTTGAAGGGTGAACTGGTTCTGGTGGTGGATCGGTCACGGGAAACGGCAACGGTGGACGATATGGAAACGGCTCTGCGACGGGTTCTGCCCGGGATGTCCATCAAAGACGCGGCGGCGGCGGTCGCGGCGGAACTGGGGTTGCCCCGTCGACAAGTCTATCAGGCCGCATTGGCCATGGAGAAAGAGACATGACAGGCAAGGTTTCTTACCTATCCGGACTTGCGGCCGAAGAGATTGTGGCCCGGGAATACGCGCGGCGCGGGTTCTCTCTGCGCGAACAGCGTTGGCGCGGGCCGGGGGGCGAAATTGACCTGATCTTTGAGCGGGCGGGGGCACTTGTCTTTGTCGAAGTCAAGAAAGCGCAGGATTTTGCCCGGGCTGCGGCCCGGATCACCCGTCGGCAGATGGGACGAATCTATGGGTCTGCGGGCAGCTACCTGGCCTGTATGCCCTTCGGCATGAACACCGAGTCGCGGTTTGATGCGGCCCTTGTCGACGGAACCGGGCGGGTGGAGATCATCGAAAACGCCTTTGCTGCCTAACGGCTTGTGTGTTGGGCGGCCCTGCGCCATGTAGGATGGGATTGTCCTGCGGTGGAGCTGCGCCATGTCCCTCAAAATCGCCATCCAGATGGATCCGATCAAACCGATTGATATCGCCGCCGACAGTACGTTTCGGCTGGCGGAGGAGGCTCAGGCGCGCGGGCACGGCCTGTTTTACTACAATCCGGACGCTTTGGCCTGGACGGATGGAGTGGTGTCGGCCTCGGGCCACAGCCTGGAGGTGCGGCGTGTCAAAGGCGATCATTTCAGCCTTGGCGCGCGTGAGACGGTGGATCTGTCGGGTTTCGATGTCGTCTGGCTGCGGCAGGATCCTCCGTTTGATATGGGATACATCACGACGACGCATATCCTGGAACGGCTGATGCCCGGGACGATGGTGGTGAACGACCCGTTCTGGGTGCGCAATTGCCCGGAAAAGCTGTTGGTGTTGCAGTTCCCCGAGCTGATCCCGCCCACGGCCATTGCCCGGGATCTGGCGACGATTCGTGCCTTCAAGGAGGCGCATGGCGATGTCATCCTGAAGCCGCTGTACGGCAATGGCGGCGCGGGTGTGTTCCGGCTTGGCCCGGACGACCGCAACCTGGCGTCGCTTCACGAGCTGTTCACCGGCATAAACCGTGAGCCGCTGATCGTGCAGAAGTTCCTGCCTGATGTGAGCCAGGGCGACAAGCGGGTCATTCTGGTCGACGGCGAACCGGTGGGCGCGATCAACCGGGTCCCGCAGCCCGGAGAGACCCGCTCCAACATGCATGTCGGGGGCCGGGCCGAGAAGTCTGGCTTGACCGTGCGCGACCGTGAGATCTGCGCCGCCATCGGTCCCTTGTTGCGGGAACGGGGCCAGATTTTTGTGGGGATCGACGTCATCAGCGGCATGCTGACAGAGATCAACGTGACCTCTCCGACAGGCCTGCAAGAATTGGAGCGGTTCGACGGGACCAATGCCGCGGGCCTGATCTGGGATGCGATCGAGAGGCGGCTGGCCGCCACATGAGCTGGCAGCTGGCGGTCTTGCGGCGTTGGTTGCGTTGGACGGCGCGTCCGATCGCTTCACGTACCCGCAGCTGGACCTTTGCGCGGCGAGCCTTCACTCTAGTCGCCCGGCTCACCTTTCGCCAGGCCAGTGGCACAACAACTGTCGAGACGTCCGGAGGTTTGGCCCCTGGTCTTTGGGTGACGCGATCTGATCCGCAACTGGGCCGGGTCGTCTTGTTCCTGCATGGCGGCGCCTATGTCGTTGGGTCGCCCGCCATCTACAGCAAACTGGCGGGTTGGCTGGCGCAGGGGGCCTCTTGCCCGGTCTATCTGCCGGAATATCCGCTGGCGCCCGAAAACCCCGCCCCGGCCGCGTTTGACGCTGCGCTTCGGGCCTGGAATACGCTTTTGGGCCAGGGATACCGCCCGTCAGAGATTGCCCTGTGCGGCGATTCGGCCGGGGGAGGGCTGGCGCTGGCTGTGCTGTCGCATCTTTTGAACAGCGGCGTCCGGCCGGCCAGGTGCGCCGTCTTTGCGCCCTGGACGGATCTGTCCTTGACGGGCAAGTCGCTGATCGCCAATGCGCCGTCCGATGTGCTGTTGCCGGCGGAGAGGGTCGCCGAGGTGCGCGACATGGTCCGGGGCGCGCTGGATCCCGCCGACCCCCGGATTTCGCCGCTGTTCGGCCGTTTTCCAGACTGCCCTCCGGTGTACATCACCTATTCCGAGTCGGAAATCCTGCGAGACGATGCCATCCGCATGGCCGAAGCGCTGCGGCACGCCGGTGCCGAGGTGACCTGCGAAGCGCTGCGGGATGCGCCGCATGTCTGGCAATTGTTTCACGGCTGGTTGCCGGAGGCGGACAGATCGCTGGCAAGGACCGGCGCCTTTATTGCGCAAGGTTTTCGCGCGTCTCCATCATCCGGTAGCTGACCGCCTCGGCCACATGCCGGGTCTCGATGCCGGGCGCGGCGTCCAGATCGGCGATGGTCCGCGCCACCCGCAAGATCCGGTGATACCCGCGCGCGGACAGGCCGAACCGCTCGGCCACCCGCGACAGCAGCGCGCGGCTTTCGGCATCCGGGGGCGCCACAGCTTCGAGCACCGCGCCCTCGGCATCGGCATTGACGCGGACCTGGGGCAGATCGGCATAGCGGGCGGTCTGGATGTCGCGCGCCGCTGCCACCCGGGCCGCGACGGTGGCGGAACTGTCGCCGGTTTCGGGCAGATCGAGATCGCTGAACGCCACGGGCGGCACATCGAGCCGCAGATCGAACCGGTCAATCAGCGGCCCGGAGATCCGGCCGAGATAGTCCGCGCCGCAATTCGGGGCCTTGTTGCAGGCCCGGCCCGGATCCGACAGATAGCCGCATTTGCAGGGATTGGCCGCCGCCACCAGCAGAAAGCGCGCGGGGTAGCGGACATGGGCGTTGGCCCGCGCCACCACGACATCTCCGGTCTCAATCGGCTGGCGCAGCGTTTCCAGCACGTTGCGCGGGAACTCCGGGAATTCGTCCATGAACAGGACCCCGTTATGCGCCAGCGAGACCAGCCCCGGTTTCGCGCTGCGCCCGCCGCCGACGATCGCGGCCATCGAGGCGGTGTGATGCGGTTCCTGAAAGGGCCGCGTGCGCGAGATCCCGCCCTCGTCCAGCAGCCCGGCGATGGAATGGATCATCGAGGTCTCCAGCGCTTCGGCCGGGGTCAGGGGCGGCAGCAGCCCCGGCAGGCGCTTGGCCAGCATCGACTTGCCCGACCCCGGCGTGCCCACCATCAACAGGTGATGTCGCCCGGCGGCCGCGATTTCGAGCGCGCGTTTGGCGCGTTCCTGCCCCTTGACGTCGCGCAGGTCGCTGATCTTGCTGGAATTGGTGACCTCACCCGGTTCGGCCGGGGTCAGCAGCCGTTGGCCGGTGAAATGCTGCACCGCTTCGGCTAGGGTGGCCGGGGCGATCACCCGCGCGGCGCCGACCCAGGCGGCCTCTGCCCCGCAGGCTTTGGGACAGACGAGGGTCCTGTCCTGCTCGGCCGCCTCCATCGCGGCGGGCAGCGCGCCATTGACCGGAACCAGCGCCCCGTCCAGTGACAACTCGCCCAAGGCGACGATCTGCTCCACCTCTTCCTTTGGCAGGATGTCGAGCGCGGCCAGCACGGCCAGTGCGATGGGAAGATCCAGATGCGACCCTTCCTTGGGCAGATCGGCGGGCGTGAGTTTGACCGTGATCGGCTTGGACGGCAGCGCGATGGACATGCCCGCAAGCGCCGCGCCGATCCGGTCGCGCGCCTCGTTCACCGCCTTGTCGGCAAGTCCGACGATTGAGAACGTCGGCAGGCCGGGCGAGACGGCGCATTGCACCTCGACCGAGCGGGCCTCCACCCCTTCGAACGCCACCGTGTAACTTCGCGCAATCATACCCACCCCTGACCGGTGCAGTCCCAGGCGAACCAGCGCCCTGTCTGTCAGACGCTATCAGACTGCTGGAACGCATTAACAATCGTTAAAGCGTTATCCGGGCATGGTTTATGAAACGTTAACGTTTATGCAGGTCCAAGGCATGTGGCAGGTCAGGCCGAGGTGGTCATTGCAACGAAAGCATCCCAGGCTGTGGGGTCGGCCACGGTCTTGTCGCGGCAGAACGGATTGCAGAAACCCCAGACGCGTCCGTCATACTCCAGGAAATTGGTGACCGACTTGCCGGAATAGGGACAGGCGTCGTTGACCGAGGGGCCAGAGGATGAGGTTGTGGTTGCGGCGAGGGCTTTGGCCGGGGCGGGGGGGGGGCCCGGCCAATCGATTGTCTCCAGATCCTGCGCATACCAGGGCAGCGTCTTGCCGCGCACCAACCCCATCGCGCGACAGCGGCGGAACGACGGATCGGCCAGATGCGCCATGACATAGGCGCGCCCAGAGTCAGAGATCGGCAGGCCAAACCCCGCGATCCGCGCGGCAACGGGGGCGAAGAAGGCATCCGCCACGCTGTAGTCACCGCACAGCCAGGGGCCGGTGCCGCCGGTCTCGGCCCGCGCCTGGGCCCAGATCTGATCCAGCCGCGTCAGGTCGGCCAGCACGTCTGGCGGCGGGGTATAGCCGGTATAGGCCAGCCGCAGGTTCATCGGACAATGGCTGCGCAGGGCCGTGAACCCGGCGTGCATTTCGGCGGTCAGGGCGCGGGCGGTGGCGCGGGCCTTGGGGTCTTTAGGCCAAAGTCCCGCGTCGGGATGCCGGGTGGCCAACTCTTCGGCAATGGCGAGGGATTCGCCAATCACCGCGCCTTCGGGGGTGCGCAGGGTGGGAACGGTGCGGGCCGGCGGCGCCAGCCGCGCCAGTTGGTCGGCGACCGACTCGTCGCCGCCCATCCAGACCATGGTACGGTTTGCGGGAATGGCAAAACGGTCGACCAGCAGCCATGCGCGCAACGACCAGGAGGAATAGGCGTAATCGCCGAGGAAAAGATCATATGTCATGGGCGAAAGTCTAAACCGGGTTCCGACAGCGGGGGAAATGCTGTTTTGCGGGGTATGTCATCACGGGGCGTGATTGATCCGCTTCGCCACCCAACCCGCGTCATGGGTGATGCAAGTCACCGACAGGGGGTCGATACGGTGGGCAAAAGTCTCTGCCCCCGGGATCTGCAGCGCGCGCTGCACCTGGGTTAGGATCGCCCCCATATGCGCCACGACTATGACATCGCCAGAGCCGTATCGTGCCAGCAATCCGTCGGTCGCCGCATCCACCCGGGCGCGGATGTCGTTCCAGCTTTCGCCGCCAGGGGCGCTTGTGTCGCCGGGGCGGTCGTAGAATTCGATCAGCCGCGTGCTGTCGATCTGATCGTATTGCAGCGTCTCCCAGGCGCCGAAGTGGATCTCGCGGAAGGCCGGATCGTGGGGCAGGCGCGGGCGGTCCCCCTGGATGGCGTCGGCGGTGGCCACGGCGCGACAAAGATCGGACGACACCACCGGCGCTTGCGGCAAGTACGCCGCCAGCCGGTCGATCCGCGCCGTGTCGGACAGGTCGGCGGGCAGGTCTGTCCAGCCGATCATGCCTTTCGCATGGGTCGGGCCGTGCCGGACCCACCAGAACCGCATCACGGCAGCGTGCCCTTCAGCGCCAGCGGCAAACCGGCGACCACCAGAACCGCCAGTTCCGCCTCTGCCGCAAGCCGCTGGTTCAGAATGCCCTGGGCGTCCCGAAACTGGCGGCCCAGCTTTGTCTCGGGGACAAGTCCGAAACCAACCTCGTTCGACACAGTGACGATGTGGCCGGGAAAGGCGCGCATCGCCTCGGCCAGACGGTCGGATTCCGCCGCTACGTCATGCCCTGCCAGCATGTGGTTGGACAGCCAAAGCGTGGCGCAATCGAGCAGAACGGTCGCGCCTCGGGGCAGCGAGGTAAGGGCTTCGGGCACCTCCAGCGGCGCCTCGATCGTGCGCCAGTCCGGCCCGCGTCTGTCCTGATGGGTGCCGATCCGCTCTGCCATTTCGGTGTCAAAGGCCTGGGCGGTCGCGATGTAGTACCAGGGCGGCGATGCGCACCGGACGAGAGCCTCGGCGAAATTAGATTTACCAGAGCGGGAACCACCGAGAACTATTGTGCGTTGTAGATGCATAAGGGCTTCGTTTGATCCAGACCGGGCGCTGCGTCGTAACAGGATCAAGAGCGAATGGTAAGTAGCCATCACCATGAAGCCTACTCAGGGAGTTACGACATGGCACTAGACGGATTTAACGATCAAACGCTGCCACGGCGCGCCATGCAGGCGGAGCTTCTGGATGCGGAAACGGAACGTGACCTGGCCTATGCGTGGCGGGATCGGCGCGACGAACAGGCCCTGCATCGGCTGATCACGGCTTATATGCGCCTGGCAATCTCGATGGCTGCGAAATTCAAACGCTACGGCGCGCCGATGGGCGACCTGATTCAGGAAGCCTCGCTGGGGCTGATGAAGGCTGCCGACAAGTTCGATCCCGACCGCGGTGTGCGGTTTTCGACCTATGCGGTCTGGTGGATCAAGGCGTCTATTCAAGACTACGTGATGCGCAACTGGTCGATGGTGCGAACCGGCTCTACCAGCAGCCAGAAATCGTTGTTCTTCAACATGCGCCGGGTCCAGGCGCGTCTGGAACGGGAGGCCGCCGCCGAAGGCAAGTCGCTGGACCGTCACCAGATGCGCGAGCTGATCGCGACCGAGGTTGGCGTGTCGATGGCGGATGTGGAGCTGATGGAGGGGCGTCTGTCCGGGTCCGACTTTTCGCTCAACGCCACACAATCGGTCGAGGATGAAGGGCGCGAGTGGATCGACACGCTCGAGGACGACGCGACGCAGGCCGCCGAGACGGTGGAGCATGAAAAGGACATCACCACACTGCGCGGCTGGCTGGTCTCGGCGATGCACGATTTGAACGAGCGCGAACGGTTCATCGTGCGCGAGCGCAAGCTGCGCGAGGCGCCGCGGACGCTGGAATCCCTGGGCACGGAGCTTGGCCTGTCGAAAGAGCGGGTGCGCCAGCTTGAAGCGGCGGCCTTCGGCAAGATGCGCAAAAGCCTGGAGACGCAATCCAAGGAAGTGCTTCAGTTCTTCGCATGAAGCCAGTGCATCCTGTCTTTCTGGCTGCCGGTGCTCTGGTGTCCTGTCTTGTCGGCGCATCGGCAGCAGAGATCGACGCGAGCGACCTTTACAAACTGCCGCCCGCCGATGTTATTTTTCTGGGCGAAGTACATGACAACCCGATCCACCACGCGCATCAGGCAATTGCGCTGGAGGCTTTGGGCGCCAAGGCGATCGTCTACGAAATGTTGACTCCCGATCAGGCGCGTCTTGTGCCCGGTGCCGACGGGTCAGAGGCGGCTCTGGAGTCCGCGCTGGGCTGGAACGCCTCGGGCTGGCCGGATTTCGCGTTGTATTATCCTGTTTTCGTGGCGGGTGCGGATGCCGTGGTGCTGGGCGGCGCGCGCAACAAGGCGGCTGTGCGGCGCGCTGTGACCGAGGGCGCGGCCGCAGTCTATGGCGAAGGTGCGGATGTGTTCGGGCTGGATCTGCCTCTGGACGTGGCAGAGCAGCGCTTGCGGGTGGCCGGGCAGGCCGATGCCCATTGCGGCGCGCTTCCAGAAGATCTGCTGCCCGGCATGGTCGAGGCACAGCGCCTGCGCGATGCGGAACTGGCGCGGGCTATTGTGGAGGCGGCGTTGACGATTGGCCGGCCGGTAGCCGTGATCACCGGCAATGGCCATGCGCGCCGGGATTGGGGGGCGCCAAGGATGGTTCTGCGGGCCATGCCGGATCTGACCGTGCTGTCCGTCGGGCAGTTCGAATCCGAACCCGGGCCGGACACCCCGTTTGACCTGTGGTTGGTCACCGAAGGCGCAGAGCGGGGCGACCCCTGCGCGGCGTTTGACCGCCCGTAACCCGGGCGTGTGGGCATTGCCCCAGCGCGGCCCGCGCCTTACAACCGGTGATGCGGGGCCGGAAAGGTGGGGCGATGCTGTCGGGAAAACGCGTTCTTCTGATCATTGGGGGCGGGATAGCAGCCTTCAAGGCGCTGGATCTGATCCGCCGGTTGCGTGAACGGGGCGCGACGGTTGTGCCGGTGCTGACCACCGCGGCAGAGGAATTCGTGACGCCGCTGACCGTTGCGGCGCTGGCGGCGCAGAAGGTCTATCGCGATCTGTTCAGCCTGACGGACGAGGCCGAGATGGGGCACATCGAATTGTCCCGCGACGCCGATCTTGTGGTGGTGGCGCCGGCTACGGCGGACCTGATGGCCAAGATGGCGGGGGGGCATGCGAACGATCTGGCCTCGACCGTGCTGATGGCCACCGACAAGCGGGTGCTGATCGCGCCGTCGATGAATGTGCGCATGTGGGAGCATCCGGCGACCCGGCGCAACCTGTCGGTCTTGCAGGGCGATGGCATCCTCGTGGTCGGCCCGGACGAGGGGGCGATGGCTTGCGGCGAATACGGCCCCGGGCGCATGGCCGAACCGCTGGAGATTGTGGCGGCGATCGACGCGGCGCTGTCGGACGGGCCCTTGAAGGGTCGGCATATCCTTGTGACCTCCGGCCCGACGCATGAGCCCATCGACCCGGTCCGCTATATCGCCAACCGGTCATCCGGGGCGCAGGGCACGGCTTTGGCGCGGGCTTTGGCGGCGCTGGGGGCGGAGGTGAGCTTTGTGACTGGCCCGGCCTCTGTCCCGCCGCCGGAGGGTGTGCGGGTGATCTGCGTGGACACCGCGCGAGAGATGCTGGCGGCGGTGGAGGCGGCCCTCCCGGCGGATGCGGCGGTGTTCGCCGCGGCGGTGGCGGATTGGCGGATGGCGGCCTCGGCCGGGCAGAAGATCAAGAAGGACGGGTCGGGCAAGCCTCCGGTGCTGGAGTTCACCGAGAATCCGGACATCCTTGCGACGGTGTCGCAGATGGCATCTGGACGGCCGGGTCTTGTGGTTGGCTTTGCGGCCGAGACCGAGAATGTGGTGGCGAACGCCACGGCCAAGCGGGCGCGGAAGGGTTGTGACTGGATCGTGGCCAATGACGTGTCGCCCGGAACCGGGATCATGGGCGGGTCCGAGAATGCCGTGACGCTGATTGCGGGGGACGGGGCAGAGCAATGGCCCCGCATGACGAAGGACCAGGTGGCACAAAAGCTGGCGGCGCGTTTGGCCGCCGCGTTGGGATAGGAGATTTCATGCCTCCGGCGGGAGTATTTAAGGCCAGAAGAATGGGGCTGGTATGAGCGCCCCGGTGGTACGGCTGTGCCGGGAGGCGGGGGCGGATGCCTCTGTTCCCTTGCCGACTTATGAGACAGCCGGGGCGGCGGGGGCCGATCTGCGGGCGAATTTGCCGGCGGAGCTGCGGGTCGGTGGGCTTGTGATGGCGCCCGGTGCGCGGGCGCTGGTGCCGACGGGTCTGCGGATCGAGATACCGGAGGGGTTCGAGGTTCAGATCCGCGCCCGGTCCGGTCTGGCGTTGAAACACGGACTCGGTATACCAAACGCGCCGGGGACCATTGACAGTGATTATCGGGGGCTGTTGGGCGTGATTCTGATCAACCATGGGGAGGCGCCGTTCACTGTGGTGCATGGTGAGCGGATCGCCCAGATGGTGGTTGCGCCGGTGGTGCGGGCCGTTTTCGCGCAGGCGGATACCTTGAGCGATACTGAGCGGGGAGCTGGCGGTTTCGGCTCTACCGGGCGGGGCTGATGGTCTGGTTTTTGATGGCAGCGGCGGGGCTTTGGGTGCTTGGCCGTCAGCTTGACGCGCCAACCTCGGCGCGCTGGATGATGATCGGGCTGCTATATGTGGCGGTGCTTATCCTGCTGATCGTGTTTCCAGCGGGTCATCCGTTGCAGCGGCTGTTTGGCGGGTCGCTGGGAGAATGGCTGGTGCTGGGTGGGCTGGCGGCGGTTGTGTTCGGCTATGGTCAGGTGCTGGGGCGGATCCGCGGGCGGGTGAAGGCGGCCGAGCCGGTGCCTGTGGCGGGCACGTTTTCGAGTGGAGAGATCGACCGTTACGCCCGCCATATCATGCTGCGCGAGATCGGCGGGCCGGGTCAGAGGGCTTTGAAACAGGCCAAGGTTCTCGTTGTGGGCGCCGGGGGGCTTGGGTCGCCCGTGTTGTTATACCTTGCGGCCGCGGGGGTCGGGCGGATCGGCGTGATCGACTCGGATGTTGTCGAGGCGACCAATCTGCAGCGGCAGATTATTCATGCCGATGCCCGGATCGGTCAGCCCAAGGTCTTTTCCGCCGAAGCCGCGATGCGGGCGATCAACCCCTATGTGGAGGTGCGCCCCTATAACCGCCGTCTGACCGTCGAGATCGCGGCAGACCTGGTGGGTGAATATGATCTGGTGCTGGATGGCACCGACAGTTTCGAGACGCGTCAGGCGGTCAACAGCGCCTGTGTGGCGCGGGGCAAGCCGCTGGTTTCCGGGGCGCTCACGCAATGGGAGGGGCAGGTCAGCCTGTTCGATCCGGCCCGGGGGGCGCCCTGTTATGCCTGTATTTTCCCCGAGGCGCCCGCGCCCGGGCTGGCGCCATCCTGTGCCGAGGCCGGGGTGCTTGGCCCCTTGCCGGGCATCGTCGGGTCGATCATGGCGGCCGAGGCGGTCAAGGAGCTGACGGGGGCCGGGCAGTCTTTGGCGGGGCGGATGCTGATCCATGATGCGCTTTATGGCGAGTCGCGCAGTATATCGCTGAAGCGGCGGGCCGATTGCGCGGTGTGCGGCTCTTCTTGAAATCCGGCGCGAGGCGATCATTATCCTTGGAAGAAGACATTTTTTGAGAGGACTGAGAATGAGACTTCTTCTGGCCGCGCTTTGTCTCGCTGCAAGCCCTGTGATCGCTCAGGAAACGCCGTCGCCCGAGGGGGCGTCACTGTATTTCATCGCGCCTGTGGATGGCGAGACGGTGTCGAGCCCGGTGACCGTTCTGTTCGGTCTGGCAGGGATGGGCGTCGCCCCGGCCGGGGTGGAGCAGGAGAACACCGGCCATCACCATTTGCTGATCGACCGCCCCCCGCTGAGCGCGGCCGAGATGGCCGAACCGATCCCCAGCGACGAGAATCACCGGCATTTCGGCGGCGGGCAGACCCAGGTGACGCTGGAGCTCGCGCCGGGCGAGCATACGCTGCAGCTGGTGCTGGGGGATTGGACGCATGTACCGCATGACCCTGCCGTGATGTCCGAGGCGATCACGATTACCGTCGAATAGGTCTGGCCGCGCCCCGGCGGCGTACCTACCTATGGGGGCGACACCACGCAAGGAGCCGCCCCCGATGACCAACCCATTGCTCGCCCCCTGGGACACGCCGTTCGAAATGCCGCCGTTCGACCGGATCGAGGACGACCATTTCCAGGAGGCTTTCTCGGAGGCACTGCAGCAGGCGCGCGCCGCGATCGCGCGCATTGCCGATGCTCCCGAGGCGCCGACTTTCGCGAATACGATCGAGGCTTTGGAGCGTGCCGATGAACCGCTGACCCGGGTGCTTTCGGTGTTTTACAATCTGGCCGGCGCCGACAGCAATCCGGCGCGCGAGGCGCTGCAGCGCGACTTTTCGCCCAGGCTGGCGCAATATGGCAGCGAGGTCACCATGAACGCGGCGCTGTTCGGGCGGATCGAGGCTTTGTGGACAAACCGCGAGGACCTGGGCCTGACCGAAGAGCAGTTGCGGGTGCTGTACCTGACCCATCGCAGCTTTGTCCGGGCCGGCGCGCAGTTGGAGGGGGAGCGGCGGGATCGGCTGGCGGCGGTCAAGAAACGGCTGGCGGTGCTGGGCACCCGGTTCACCCAGAATCTGCTGGCGGATGAACGGGAATGGTTCATGCCCCTGGCCGAGGCCGATTTGGAAGGCCTGCCTGATTTCGTCGTCGCCTCTGCCCGTGCGGCTGGTGCGGAAAAGGGCGCGGAGGGCCCGGTGGTAACGCTGTCGCGCTCGCTGATCGTGCCGTTTTTGCAATTCTCGCCCCGCCGGGATCTGCGCGAGAAGGCCTATCTCGCCTGGGCGGCCCGGGGCGCGAATGGCGGAGAGACGGACAACCGCGTCATTGCGGCCGAGACGCTGGCGCTGCGCGAGGAACGCGCGAAGCTTTTGGGCTATGACACCTTCGCCGCCTACAAGCTGGAAACCGAGATGGCGAAGACGCCCGGCGCGGTGCGCGATCTTCTGATGCAGGTGTGGCAACCCGCCAAGGCCCGCGCCGAAGCGGATGCCGAGGCCTTGACCGACATGCTCCATGCCGACGGGACTAACGCGGCGCTGGAGCCCTGGGACTGGCGCTATTACGCGGACAAGCGGCGGACCCTGCTGCACGATCTCGACGAGGCGGCACTGAAGCCCTATCTGCAGCTCGACCGGATGATCGAGGCCGCCTTTGCCTGCGCCAACCGCCTGTTCGGGCTGGAGTTTCGCGCGCTGGACCTGCCCGGCTATCACCCGGATGTCCGCATTTGGGAGGTCACCCGTGACGGGCGCCATCTGGCAGTGTTCCTGGGCGATTACTTTGCGCGTGGCTCGAAACGCTCCGGCGCCTGGTGCTCCGCCATGCGGTCGCAGCAGAAGCTGGCTGGAGAGATCCGGCCGGTTGTGGTGAATGTCTGCAACTTCGCCAAGCCCGAGGCCGGACAGCCCGCGTTGCTGAGCTACGACGATGCGCGCACATTGTTCCACGAATTCGGTCATGCGCTGCATCAGATGCTGTCGGACGTGACCTATGAATCGATCTCCGGCACTTCGGTGGCCCGTGATTTCGTGGAATTACCCAGCCAGCTATATGAACATTGGCTGGAAGTGCCCGAAGTTCTGGGCGAATTCGCCACCCATGCCGAGACGGGGCAGCCGATGCCGCAGGCGATGCTGGACAAGGTGATCGCGGCGGCGACCTATGACATGGGCTTTCAGACGGTGGAATATGTCGCCTCTGCCCTGGTGGATCTGTCGTTCCATGACGGCCCGGCCCCGGCGGATGCGATGGCCCGGCAGGCCGAGATCCTGGCGGAACTGGGGATGCCCCATGCCATCGGGATGCGCCATGCCACTCCGCATTTCGCCCATGTCTTCGCGGGCGACGGCTATTCCAGCGGCTACTACAGCTATATGTGGTCCGAGGTGATGGACGCCGACGCCTTCGAAGCATTCGAGGAGGCCGGGGGCGCCTTTGACCCCGTGATGGCCAAGAAGCTGGAAACGCATATCCTGTCGGCGGGCGGCTCTCACGATGCGGATGCGCTTTACACCCGGTTCCGTGGCCGGATGCCGGGCGTGGACGCCTTGTTGCGAGGGCGCGGATTGCTGCCGGACGCCGCTTAGCGCCAGTCGCCCCCCTTTGACGTCAGCCAGCCCCCGCGAACGCGTCCGGGTCTGGTTGAAAGTCTGGCCCCGACCGTGCGCAAACCGAGTCAGGCTTGCGGGTCGTCGGGATGGGGCGCCACGCCGATGGGATCCTTGTGGATCATGACATCGGTATTGGGGCAGGCCTTCAGGATCGCGCGGCGCAGGGCGGCGCCCACGGCATGCGCCTCGTCCAGGGTTTGCGCGCCGTTGAGTTCGATATGCAGGTTGACGAAGACAACGGATCCGGCGGTGCGCGTCTTGAGGTCGTGAAAGCCATGGACACCGGGGAAGCTGCCGGTGATTCGCTCGATCTCTGCGATCATGGCCGGGTCGGCGGACCGATCCATCAGCGCGTCCCAGGCGCCCTTGCCGATCCCGATCGCACCGACGCCAAGCATGGCCGCCGCCCCCAGCGCCACGATACTGTCGATCAGGCCGACGCCGAACCGGGCAGAGACCAGCAAAGCGATGATTGCCCCGATGGCGGGCAGAAGGTCACCCAGATAGTGCAGCCGGTCCGCTGCGACCACCCGGTTGCCCGTGGCCCGGATGACCCGCTGCTGCCACATGAGCAGCCCCACCGTCAGGCAGATCGACAGGATCATGACAGCGATCCCGCGCCCCTCTGCCGCGATGGGCGAGGGCGCGTCGCCGGTCAGACGCTGGACCGCCCCCGAGCCGATCACGATGGCAGAGGCGAGAATGGCGACCGACTGGCCCAGGGCGGCAAGATCCTCGGCCGAGGAGTGGCCGAAGGCGTGGTCCTCGTCCGGTGGCCGCGCGGCATAAGCAATGGCGGCCAGCCCGCCCAGCGAGATCATCAGGTCAAGCGCGCTGTCCGCAAGGCTTGCTGCGATGGCCAGGGACGAGGTTTCCTGCAGCGCCCACAGCTTGGCGACCACCAGAACAAGCGCCACCGCAGACGACAGCAGCCCCGCCGACAGGTTCAGCCCGAATTTGGATCCATCCACCATTGACCGCACTCGTGCCACGGACAAGAGACCCTGCCAAGGGATCGCAGGGCGTGGCCGGCCCTGATTTTGCGGACATTTGTCGGAACCGGCGGTCCTTGGCGCATGGTCCTTGGGGCACAATCATCCGTCTGGGATCCTGCGCGGCGGCCAGCTGCTCTGCCCTCACGGCTTGCGCCGGCGGATGCCCTTGTCGAACCAAATCAATTCGATGGTGCGGCTCGCCCAATGGGCGGGGCGCGGCAAACCGCTAGTCTTCGATGTCCTCGTCCGTCAGGCCCCACAGCGCTTTCGCCGGGGCCCAGCCGCGATAGCCGCCTGCCCGGATCCGGCACCAGTCGCCACGGCAGAATTCCAGCCGGGCCACCACGCCAACCTCCACCTGGGCATTTACGGGCGAGGCCGGGTTCGGCTTCATCAGCAGGGGCAGCATGTCTTGTTCGATCAGAACCGTCCGCATCCCCGACAGCAGCGAATAATGCACCCAGCCGCCCATCCCGTCCCGGTCGACGACGCGGCGCCAGTGGCCATATTCGTCGATCACTTCCAGCGGCATGCTGCGCCGCTGCAGAACCCAGTCGATACGATGGCTGCGCGATGGGCCACGGCGCACATTCGCCTCGCCGACCTTTAAGGAAACATACCGCGGCAGCGGCAAATTCGTCACTGGCCCACGCTGATCCGCGACAGCCCCGATCGCCGACATGGTGAACACCACGGCGATCACACCCAATAAGATGCGCCTCATCTGGCTCCTACTCGAACCCTGTCCTGCCCGGGGCGGATTGCCGCCCGACCGGCGTGGGTTTTTGCGCTTAGATCGGTTGTGCCCCACGTCCGATGTTGTAACTGTGACAGCCACGGGAGTGAAAAGGAAGAACGGGAGGTCGGAGCATGGCGCGCGAACGTCTGAGTGTTGTCGTAACGCGACGGTTGCCGGAATTGGTCGAGACCCGGATGACCGAATTGTTCAATGTCGAGCTGCGCGATGAGGACATCCCGATGACCCGCGAAGAACTGGCCGCGGCGATGCGGCGGGCGGATGTGCTGGTGCCGACGATCACCGACACGATCGACCAAGGGCTGCTGGGGCAGGCGGGCGAGCGGTTGAAGCTGATCGCGAATTTCGGCGCCGGGGTCGACAATATCGACGTGGCGACGGCGCGGCAGCGCGGAGTGCTGGTGTCGAACACGCCGGGCGTTCTGACAGAAGACACCGCCGACATGACCATGGCGCTGATTCTGGCGGTCACGCGGCGCATCCCCGAAGGTCTGGCGATCATGCAGGCTGGCGGCTGGGCGGGCTGGGCGCCCACGGCGCTGCTGGGTGGCCGGATCGGCGGGCAACGGCTGGGCATTCTGGGCATGGGCCGGATCGGGCAGGCCGCCGCGCGGCGGGCCAAGGCGTTTGGGATGCAGATCCATTATCACAACCGCAAACGCCTGCGACCCGAGGTCGAGACAGAGCTGGCCGCGACCTATTGGGAAAGCCTGGACCAGATGGTCAGCCGGATGGACGTGATCAGCGTCAATTGCCCGCACACCCCCTCGACCTTTCACCTGATGAACGCCCGGCGGCTCAAGCTGATGAAGCCGTCTGCGGTGATCGTGAACACCTCGCGCGGGGAGGTGATCGACGAGAACGCCCTGACGCGCATGTTGCGCAATCAGGAAATCGCCGGGGCCGGGCTGGATGTCTATGAACATGGGACAGGCATCAATCCGCGGATGCGAGAGCTGAACAATGTCGTACTGTTGCCGCATATGGGCTCTGCCACGCGCGAAGGCCGCACCGAGATGGGCGAAAAGGTGATCATCAATATCAAGACCTTCGCCGATGGCCACCGCCCGCCGGATCTGGTGGTGCCGTCGATGCTGTAACGCGGGCCGGGCCGGCGATCCGCGGGTCAGGGGCAACCGGGTATGACGGCGCTCTCCGGGCTGGACTCGGCGCCGGGCTGAGGCCAATCTGTCCACGAAACCCCTGGGAGAGACGGATGCGGACAGTGATATTCGCGGCCCTGTGCCTTGCCACGACCATGGGCGCCGCGCTGGCGGATACCTGCTGGATGCACAACGGCTCGACCATGCGGCTCAAAGCCTCCGGGAACGAGCGCTATTTCTATTATGAGGCGCCCCGGTCCGGGTTATGGGGCGCGGGTGTCCAACGCGGCACGCTGTTGTTCAACGGTACCAAGAACGGCAACTGGTATTCCGGCTTGGCGCGGGTGTTTTCCTCTGGCTGTCCGGGCGATCCGTTGGAATATTATGTCGAGGGGCCGGTGTCTTCGGATCAGGCCCGGGTGACGCTGACGGGCACGCGGGAAACCTCTGACAATTGTGTCGCCACGGGGCGCGTGGTGGTCGACGAACTGGTCTTTACCTATACTCATCAATGTTGAGGTGACACTTGCGCTGGCTGGCCGTCTTGCTGCTGGTTTTGGGCGTCGCGGGATGCGGCGGGCGGCCTTTGGCGCAGGGAGAGCGGGCCCTGGCGTCCGATCTGTTCGGTCCGAACTTCGATGCGGACAAGGCGCGGGTCGGGCTGAGCGCCGGGTTGCCCGCGCCTCGCAATCGGTCGGAGCCCGAGGTCACGCGCGACGTGGCGCCGCGCCCCGGCGTATGTGACCGGACTGCCCCCGGTGACGGGCCCAGCGGGCCGCCGCCAGCGTTCGTTTTGTATAACCGGATGAGCGTCCAGCCAGAGTTCTACCGAGCCGACATGATGCCCGACTGGCCGCGCCGCGTTCTGATCCCCGAGGTGCTGATCGTCGCGCATGAGCTGGTGCATATCTGGCAATGGCAGAACCGGGCGCTGACCGGCTATCGTCCGACCCGCGCGGCGATGGAAAGCCTGACGAACCGCGATCCGTATTTCTACACGCCTGAGCCGGATGCGGGCTTTCTGGCATATGGGTATGAGCAGCAGGCCGCGCTGGTCGAGGATTACGTCTGCTACCTGCTGTTCGATCCCAATGCGCCGCGCCGGGCCAAGCTGCGCCGCATCCTGTCCCCCTATTTCACGGTGGACCGGCTGGAGCGCGCGCTAAATCGCTAGCCCACGCCCCGCCGGCCCGGTCTGTCAGTGCGTCATCAGCACCGGGACTTTCGCCACTTCCAGCAGGTTGCGCGTGGTTCCCCCAAGGATCGCTTCGCGGAAGCGGGAATGGCCATATGCGCCCATCACCAGAAGCTGGGCGTCCTTGTCCTGCAGATGGCGGCACAGGATGTCCGAGATCCGGGGCATCGTCCTGGCCAGAACCGCGACTTCGGTCCGCACCCCATGGCGCGCGAGCACTTCCGACAGCTCTCCGCCCGGGTCCGACCGGTTGGGGCCGTGCTGTGGCGGGTCGATGATGGTCAGGCTGACGCTGGAGGCCTGCCGTAGCAACGGCATCGCCGCCCGGATCGCGTTCAGCGATTCCCTGCTTTCATTCCAGGCGATAACGGCCGTGGTTTCGGCAGAGGGCAGCGCGCCGCCTTCGGGGATAACCAGCACCGGGATCGCGGCGCTGAACAGCGCGGCTTCGAGGATCGTCTCTTTCTCTTGCGGAAGATCGTCGCCGTAGGGTTTGCCAAGCACCGCCAGATCCGCCAGCCGCAGACGATGCGCCAGAACCGGCGTCAGAGAGACGAGCTGCACCGCGGAACTGCGGATGGCATAGGCGATGATCTCGGGGCGCAGCCGTTCTGTCAGCGCGGCTTCGAGCGCCTGGGCGTCGGCCTGGGCCTGATCCATATTGCCCTGAACGACGATGGCACCAGCCCCGGCGTAGTAGAATCCCGGTTCGGTCCGGTCGAGGCCGAGGCACAGGATATCGAGATGGGCGGAGTGCTGGCGCGCCAGCGCGATGGCGGCCTCCAGCGCGTCTTTGTCGGTGGCCATGTTGGTCACCACCGTAACGATGGTCTTGTAAGCCATGTGAATTCCCTCCGATGCGCAAAAACCGGGCGCGGTCCTTGCGATCTGCATGATCGCAGGCACCGCGCGCGGATCATTGATTTGGATCAATGCGGCGCAAACTCCGCCCGTGCACATGACAAGGGCCGGAACAGGTCGGCGCCCGGGGTGCCGGTGCGTCGGGAAGAAGGACAAGGAAGAACTAAGGAATGTGGAACATTGTGAAACTGGTGGTGTTTGGACTGGTCGCCCTTATGGCCGCGATCGCCGCCAATTATGGGCGAGACCTGTCATATCAGGTTCACGCTTTCATCGTCTTGGCCCTCGCGGCCGGACTTTTTATCATGACCCTCAGACGCTGGGACGAGCCGGTTCAGCCGGTCAACCAAAGCGAATACTTCGATAGCGTGATTCGCGCAGGGCTCATCGCCACCGCCTTTTGGGGCGCGGTCGGATTTCTGGCGGGCGTGTTCATCGCGTTTCAGCTCGCCTTCCCGGCGCTTAACTTTGAATGGGCGCAGGGCTATGCCAACTTTGGCCGGTTGCGCCCGCTGCACACCTCGGCGGTGATCTTCGCCTTTGGCGGCAACGCGCTGCTCATGACCTCGTTCTATGTGGTCCAGCGCACCAGCGCCGCGCGGCTGTGGGGCGGGAACCTGGCATGGTTCGTCTTCTGGGGCTATCAGCTGTTCATCGTGCTGGCCGCGACCGGGTACCTTCTGGGCGGCACGCAATCCAAGGAATACGCAGAGCCGGAATGGTATGTCGACATTTGGCTGACGCTGGTCTGGGTCGCCTATCTGGCCGTGTTCATGGGCACGATCCTGAAGCGCCGAGAGCCGCATATCTACGTTGCGAACTGGTTCTTTCTGGCGTTCATCGTCACCGTCGCGATGCTGCATATCGTCAACAACCTGTCGATCCCGGTGTCGATCTTCGGCTCGAAGTCGGTGCAGGTCTTTGCGGGCGTGCAGGATGCGATGACGCAATGGTGGTACGGCCACAACGCCGTGGGCTTCTTTCTGACGGCGGGCTTCCTAGGGATGATGTACTACTTTGTCCCGAAACAGGCCGAACGCCCGGTGTTCAGCTACAAACTGTCAATCATCCACTTCTGGGCGCTGATCTTCCTATACATCTGGGCCGGTCCGCACCACCTGCACTACACCGCGCTGCCGGATTGGGCCTCGACCCTGGGCATGGTGTTCTCGATCGTGCTGTGGATGCCCAGCTGGGGCGGCATGATCAACGGGCTGATGACGCTGTCGGGCGCATGGGACAAGCTGCGCACCGATCCGATCATCCGGATGATGGTGATCTCTATCGGGTTCTACGGCATGTCGACCTTTGAAGGCCCGATGATGTCGATCCGCGCGGTCAACTCGCTGTCGCATTACACCGACTGGACCATCGGCCACGTCCATTCCGGCGCGCTTGGCTGGAACGGGATGATCACCTTTGGCTGCATGTACTTCCTGGTGCCGCGCCTGTGGAACCGCGAACGGCTGTACTCGCTGGCGATGGTCAACTGGCACTTCTGGCTCGCCACGATTGGCATCGTTCTTTACGCCGCCTCGATGTGGGTCAGCGGGATCATGGAAGGTCTGATGTGGCGCGAAGTCGATGCGCAGGGCTTCCTCGTGAACTCCTTCGCCGACACGGTGGCCGCGAAGTTCCCAATGTACGTTGTGCGCGGTCTGGGCGGGGTCCTGTACCTCACCGGTGCGCTGATCATGTGCTACAACCTCTGGATGACTGTGAAGGGCCAGCCGAAGACGTCGGACCAGCCCTCCATGGTTCCGGCTGAATGAAGGAGGCCGGATAGATGGCAATTCTCGACAAACACAAGATCCTCGAAAAGAACGCGACCTTGCTGCTGGTGTTCTCTTTCGTGGTGGTCAGCATCGGCGGGATCGTGGAAATCGCCCCGTTGTTCTACCTGGAGAACACCATCGAGGAGGTGGATGGGATGCGACCCTATTCACCGCTCGAACTGGCGGGGCGCGACGTCTATGTCCGTGAGGGATGCTACGTCTGCCACAGCCAGATGGTGCGCCCGATGCGGGACGAGGTGGAACGCTATGGCCACTACAGTCTAGCGGCGGAATCGATGTACGACCATCCGTTCCAATGGGGATCCAAACGCACCGGCCCGGATCTGGCCCGGGTCGGCGGGCGGTATTCCGACGATTGGCATGTGGACCACCTGGTCGACCCGCAATCGGTGGTGCCGGAATCGGTGATGCCGAAATACGGGTTCCTGCGCAACAGGATGCTGGACGGCGAGCACATTCGCGACCTGCTGGAGACGCACCGTTTCGTCGGCGTGCCCTACACCGACGAGATGCTGGAAAACGCCCGGGCCGACTTTATGGCCCAGGCCGACCCGGATGCAGATTACGGCGGGGTGCTCGAACGCTACCCCGGCGCGCAGGTGCGGAACTTTGACGGCGAACCCGGCATTTCCGAGATGGATGCCATGATCGCTTACCTGCAGATGTTGGGCACGCTGGTCGACTTCTCGACCTTCACCCCCGACGACAGCCGATAGGGGGCCGCCATGGATACCTATTCTCTGCTCCGAGAGATCGCCGATAGCTGGGTCCTGTTGCTGCTGTTCCTGTTCTTCGTGGGTGCGATCCTGTGGGCCTTTCGCCCCGGCAGCCGCGAGACACATAGAGACAGCGCCGCGATCCCGTTCCGACATGAAACCACACCCGCCGATGCGAGGGAGCGCCAGAAATGAGCGACAAGAAAGACGAAACCTCCGGCGTCGGAACCACGGGACATTCGTGGGACGGCATCGAGGAATGGAACAACCCGCTTCCGAAATGGTGGCTGTATACCTTCTATGTGTGCATCGTTTGGGGGCTGATCTATACCATCCTCTATCCCGCCTGGCCGTTGGTCGAACGGGCGACGGGGGGCGTGCTGGGCTATTCCACGCGCGCCGAAGTGGCCGAGCGTATTGCCGAGGCCGAGGCGGCCAATGCGGACCTGCTTGACCGGCTGGCTTCGGTCGATCTGACGACGATTACCGAAGATGGCGAACTGCACAACTTTGCCGTCCGGGCGGGCGCCGCGCTTTTCCGCAGCAATTGCTCGCAATGCCATGGGTCGGGGGCGGCGGGGGTCAAGGCCTCTGGCTATCCCAACCTGCTGGATGACGCCTGGCTGTGGGGCGGCGAGATCGAAGAGATCGCCTATACCATCACACACGGCATCCGGAACGAGCAATCGCCTGACACCCGCTGGTCGCAGATGACGGCCTTTGGGCAGGACGAGTTGCTGAGCGACGAGGAGATCGCGCAGGTCGTGCAATACGTCCGCAAGATCTCGGGGCAAGAGCATGACGCCGATCTGGCGGCTTTGGGCGCCGAGACCTTCGAGCTGGAATGCTCCGGCTGTCATATGGAGGATGGCACGGGCGACCCCTTTGGCGGGGCGCCGAACCTGACCGATGCGATCTGGCTGTATGGCGGCGATGTCGAGACGCTGACAGAGTCGATCTACTACTCGCGCTTTGGCGTGATGCCGGCCTGGTCTGAAGAGTATCGCTCTGCCGGGGGGCTGAGCGCGGCCGAGGTCAACGCGGTTGCGGCCTATGTCCATCAGTTGGGCGGCGGACAGTAGCCGATAGAGATCCCGGGGGCTACGGCCCCCGGGTCGGGCGCCGGTCCCTGGATCCTGTTCGCGCGTTTTCGTTCAGGGGTCGGCGTCTGTTTTCATCTAACTAGAGCACGGCCGGGCCCTGGCAATTGCCAGGGCCTTGCTTGTTGCGGGCCTACGAATTGTCCGCGCTTGCTGTTTGCTCACGCCCAAGCGCGCCCGGGAGCACTCTGTTGCAAACATGGGTCCGGCGGCGAGGCAAGGCGCCGCCGGACCCTGGCCTGTCAGAGGCTCACATCGTCAGAGCCTGTCCGGCGGCGAAACAGACGCACCCAACCGCCGGGTTTGCGCGACCGCGAGGGGATCAGTCTGGGCGCGGCGTCCCGGTCGCGCTTGTTGGCGAAGCTGGGCTGTTCCCAATGGGCGACGCCCCGCGTGCGTGCGGCAATCATGAAAGTCTCGGCATATGGGTTGATCATGTCCGTGGTCCTTTTGTTGCACTCTTGATGCTTGATGTATTGAGGAAAGCGCCGCTTCATGCGAGTCAGGAAAAATTCGGATACGTAAGACAGGATTACAGATCGTGTTCCGCCGCCTGCCACCGTTGTCGCAATTGCGTGCCTTTGCGGCTTTGGCCGATCAGGGTGGCATGTCCGCCGCGGGTGCCTTGCTGAATGTGAGCCATGCCGCCGTCAGCCAGCAGGTCCGCGCGCTGGAGTCGCATCTGGGAGTGACCCTGGTCCGCCGCGACGGGCGGGGGGTAAAACTGACCCCCGCAGGCGAGCAGCTTGGCGCCGTCCTGCGCGACTCCTTCGCCGCGATCGCGCGCGAGGTGGATGCCCTGACGGGGGCAGATGCGGACCGGCCGCTCCAGATCACCTGCACCCCCAGCTTTGCCGCGCGCTGGCTTCTGCCGCGATTGTCGCTGTTTCGCGCGGCCCATCCCGACATTGACCTGATGCTCAACCCGACCGCCGCGGTGTCCGATCCGCAAGCGGGCGGCATCGACCTGGCGATCCGCTTTGGCTATGGCGACTGGCCCGGGCTGGACAGCACGCTGTTTCTGCGCACCAGCTTTGTCATTGCGGCCGCGCGCAGCCTGGTCGGCGACCGCATGTTCAGCCACCCCGCCCAGCTGCTGGACTATCCCTGGATGCAAGAGATGGGCACCGACGAGGCCAAGGCCTGGCTGGCAGACAAGGGCGTGACCCAGGCGCGGGTGCAAAGCATGACCGATCTGCCGGGCAACCTGTTGCAAGAGGCGTTGCGATCCGGCGAAGGGGTCGCCGCCACCGCCCGGACGTTCGTCGAGGAAGAGATCGCGCGCGGCGACATCCGCATGTTGTTCGAAGATGACGGCCGGGGCATGGGGTATTTTCTGGTCACCCGCCCCGGCCCGCAGCGGCAGGTCCTGAAGACCTTTCTGCGCTGGATGCGGCGCCAGCAACCTGACCCGGAAACAAAACCCGCCTGAGACGCCGTGCCGCAGGGTCTTAATCCGCATCTCCTTCACATGTTTGACTCAGGTCAAAGTCGCCGGTTCGATCCTCTGCGAAAGAGGACCCAGCAAGGATAACGCGGGAACCGCAATCATGAGTTCGTCCGACGATCAGGCCCTTTACGCCGCGCGTGAACCGATCTTTCCGCGCCGGGTCCGGGGGAACTTTCGCACGTTCAAATGGGCGATCATGGCGGTCACCCTGGGCATCTACTATCTGACGCCCTGGATCCGCTGGGACCGTGGGCCGCAATTGCCCGATCAGGCGGTGTTGATCGACATGGCGAATCGGCGGTTCTTCTTTTTCTGGATCGAGATCTGGCCGCATGAGTTCTACTTTGTCGCGGGCCTGCTGATCATGGCGGGGCTGGGCTTGTTCCTGTTCACAAGTGCGCTGGGCCGGGTCTGGTGCGGCTATGCCTGCCCGCAGACCGTATGGACCGACCTGTTCATCCTGACCGAGCGCTGGATCGAGGGGGACAGAAACGCCCGCGTGCGGCTGTGGAAGGCCAAATGGGACAGGCGCAAGATACGGCTGCGGATCACGAAATACGTGGTCTGGGCGCTGATCGGGCTGGCAACGGGGGGCGCCTGGGTCTTTTACTTCACCGACGCGCCGACGCT
Source organism: uncultured Maritimibacter sp. (assembly GCA_964352155.1). Lineage (GTDB taxonomy): Bacteria > Pseudomonadota > Alphaproteobacteria > Rhodobacterales > Rhodobacteraceae > Psychromarinibacter. The sequence goes on from CAYGRI010000008.1 coordinate 39,617, forward strand.
GGCGGTGGATCTGGTCACTTTTCAGGCCCCGGCCATCGCCTATTCGACGATGCTGGTGCTGACGGCGACGACGGTGCTGTTTGGCGGCTTCGCGCGGGAACAGGTCTGCATCTACATGTGCCCCTGGCCCCGGATTCAGGCGGCGATGATGGATGAGGACACGATCACCATCGCCTACCGCGAATGGCGCGGTGAGCCGCGCGGAAAGGGCAAGCGCCGCCGCGAGATCGCCGAGAAAGCGCAGGCAGAGGCCTATGCCGCCGGGGAAAAGCATGGTGGGCGGTCTCCGAAAGTGCCGATGCCGGGGATGCCTGCGGGGGTGGGCGGAAGGATCCAGGAAAAGGAAGGCTACGGCGATTGCATCGACTGCAATGCCTGCGTGAACGTCTGCCCGATGGGGATCGACATCCGGGACGGGCAGCAACTGGCCTGCATCACCTGCGGCCTGTGCATCGACGCCTGCAATGACGTGATGGACAGGATCGACAAGCCGCGGGGTCTGATCGACTATATGGCGCTGACCGACGAGACGCGCGAACGCGCGGGCGAGGCGCCTCGGCCCGTCGCCAAGCATATCCTGCGGCCTCGCACGATCCTGTATACGGTGTTGTGGTCGGCGGTTGGCATCGGCCTTGTGGTCGCGCTGTTCGTGCGGCCTGACATTGCCCTGACAGTCCGGCCAGAGCGGAACCCGACCTATGTCACGATGTCGGACGGGGCGATCCGCAATGCCTATGACATCCGGCTTTTGAATAAGCATGGCGAGGATCGGCCATTCCGCATCACCCTGCGTGGCGACCTCGCGCTGCGGGTGTCGCTGGAGGGGACAGTGTACGATCAGGTGATCGTGCCCGCGAACGAGACGCTGCTGCAGCGCGTCTATGTGGTGGCGCCGGAGGGGTCCGATCCCGCGACGCAAGACCGCACCGAGATCCGGTTCTGGGTCGAGGATCTGACGAATGGCGATCGCGCCTATAAAGACAGCACCTTCAACGGAGCAGAGGAATGATGACCAAGGAACTGACAGGCCGGCATGTGTTTTTCATCGTCACCAGCGCATTCGCGGTGATCATCGCGGTAAACCTGACGATGGCCTTCATGGCGGTCGGCACCTTTCCGGGGCTGGAAACGAAGAATTCCTATGTCGCAAGCCAGAAATTCGATGCCGACCGCGCCGCGCAGGATGCCCTGGAATGGGATGTGTCCGCGCGGATAGAGGCGGGCAACCTGCGGCTGACGATCCTGGATGCCGACGGCCCGGTCGAGCCCGCCGAGCTGGAGGCGACGCTGGGCCGTGCCACGACGGTTGCCGATGACAGGTCGCCGATCTTTGCCTTTGACGGAAAGGATCACGTGGCTCCCGTCGATCTCGGCCCGGGCAACTGGAACCTGCGGATGAGTGCCGTGGCCGCCGATGGCACAGCGTTCCGCCGCCGCATCGTCCTGCATCTGGATTGAGCCGATGACCGCCTCTGTCTCTGCCTGCCCGGCCTGTGTCGCGGCCCCGGCCGCCAGCGCGGTGGCCGCCACGCGCCCTGTCGCCGCGGATGCGCTGCTGTTGTCGCTGCCCCAGATCCACTGCGCCGCCTGTATCGCGGGGGTGGAGCGGAGCTTGACGGCGATGCCGGGGGTGCGCCGGGCGCGGGTGAACCTGACGCTGAAGCGGGCCACGGTCGAGGCGGATCCGAACGTGGCCGCGGGCGATCTGGCGGCGGCGCTGACGGCGCAGGGCTGGGTCGCGCATGAGCTTGACGCGGGCACTCTGGCCGGCACGCAGGGCGACCGGACGGGGCGGGATCTGCTGATGCGCCTGGGCGTGTCCGGTTTCGCGATGATGAACGTCATGCTGTTGTCGGTCGCGGTCTGGGCCGGGGCGACGGATGCGACGCGGGATCTGTTCCACTGGATCTCGGCCGCGATTGCGATTCCGGCGATCGGCTTCTCGGCGCAGCCCTTCTTTCGCCATGCTGCCAGCGCGCTGCGGGCGGCGCGGCTGAACATGGACGTGCCGATATCACTGGCGATTCTGCTGGCGGCGGGGATGTCGGTGTACGAGACCTCGCAATCCGGTGCCCATGCCTATTTCGATGCGGCGCTGTCGCTGACATTCTTCCTGCTCGCGGGGCGCTACCTGGATCATCGCACCCGCGCGGTCGCCCGGTCCGCCGCTCAAGAGCTTGCCGCGCTAGAGGTGCCCCGGGCGTTACGCGTGGCGGGCGGGGTCGAAACGATGGTGCCGGTGGCAGAGCTGTCGCCCGGTGACATCGTGCGCGTGCTGCCGGGTCAACGGGTGCCGGTGGACGGGATCATCGCCGAGGGCGCGACAGAGATCGACCGCTCGATCCTGACAGGCGAAAGCCTGCCCGCCACGGCGGCGGTGGGGGCGGAGATTCATGCGGGCGAGGTCAATCTGACCGGCGCGGTCAAGGTGCGGGTGACGGCGGCGGGGCGCGATGCCTGGCTGCATCGGCTGGCCGATCTGGTCGCCGTGGCCGAGGATGCGCGCAACCGCTACACCTCGCTGGCCGACCGTGCCGCGCGGATCTACGCGCCGCTGGTGCATCTGCTGGCGATTGTGGCCTTCGCGGGCTGGGTCTGGGCCACGGGCGACATGCGTCTGGCGATGAACATTGCCGTGGCGGTGCTGATCATCACCTGCCCCTGCGCTCTGGGCCTTGCGGTGCCTGCGGTGACGACGGCGGCCAGCGGGCGCCTGTTTCGGCAAGGTCTGCTGATCAAGAACGCCACCGCGCTGGAGCGGTTGGCCGAGGTCGATACGGTTGTGTTCGACAAGACCGGCACGCTGACCACCGGCGCCCCGGTGCCCGAGGGGTTGGGCGCTTGCCCAAGCCGGGATCTGGAGGTCGCCCTGGCCCTGGCCGCTGGCTCCGCCCATCCGCTGGCGCTGGCTCTGGCAGAGGCGGCGCGGCGCGCGGGGACCCGTCCGGCCAAGGTTACGGCGCTGCGCGAAGTCCCGGGGCGGGGGGTCGAGGGGCTGTGG
>CAYGRI010000009.1:0-42474 GCA_964352155.1 uncultured Maritimibacter sp.
GGGCGCAGGAAATTGCGATTCCATCGGCCATTGCAGCAGGGACTGCCGCCGCCCTTGCCGGGGCGGGAGGATCTTTGAAACCACCGTGCCCGGCGCGGCGAAGCGCGCGTTTCCCATGGGCGGCGGCAGTCCCTGCTGCAATGGCCGATGGAATCGCAATTTCCTGCGCCCCAGTGACGAAAGGCGGCAAGCAGTATCGCGGCAGGCGGGCGATGCTGCAGGCAACAAGAACCCGGAGAGACCGATGCCCTTCCACCCAAAATTCATCACCTTCGACTGCTACGGCACCCTGATCGATTTTCAGATGACCGAGTCCGCGCAAGATATCTATGGCGCGCAGCTCTCGGGCGAGGCGCTGGTGAAATTCACCAAGAATTTCTCGGCCTATCGCATGGATGAGGTTTTGGGCGCCTGGAAGCCCTACAAGGATATCGTGCACAACGCGGTGGAGCGGACCTGCAAGGCCAACAACGTGACCTTCCACGCGGCCGACGCCCTGGCGATCTACAACCGCGTGCCCGGCTGGGGCCCGCATCCCGATGTGACCGCCGGACTGGCCAAAGTGGCGCAGCATTTTCCGCTGGTCGGGCTGACCAATGCCGACAATGCGCAGATCCCACATAACATGGAAAGAATCGGCGTCCCCTTTGCCAAGGTCATCACCGCCGAGGATGTGGGCGCCTACAAACCGCAAATGCGCGGCTTCGAATACATGCTCGACACGCTGGGCTGCGGGCCAGAGGAGATCCTGCATGTGTCCTCTTCCTTCCGCTATGACCTGATGACCGCGCATGACATGGGGATCACCCATAAGGTCTGGGTGAACCGTGGACATGAGCCCGCGAACCCCTATTACGGCTATACCGAGGTCCAGGATATCTCCGGCTTGCCGGCGGTGCTTGGGTTGTAGCGGCGGGCGGGTTCGGACATGACAGCATGAAATTCTGCTCCTACTGGCACGACAGCGCGCCCCCGTTCGCCGGGGCGCAGAGCGATCCGGTGTCGGGCCATGTGGACGTGGCTGTGATCGGCGGCGGGTTCACCGGGCTCAGCGCGGCGCGCAAGCTGGCAAAACAGGGCGCGACCGTCGCCCTGCTGGAGGCGGACCATGTGGGCGCGGGCGGATCCGGGCGCAACGGCGGCCATCTGAACAACGGCATCGCCCATGGCTATGCCGACGCCAAGGCGGCCCTGGGCGCCGAGACCGCGCACCGGCTTTACAAGGCCTATGATGCCTCGATCGACATGATCGAACAGATCATCGTCGAAGAGGGCATCACCTGCGATTTTTGCCGCTCGGGCAAGCTGAAGCTGGCCTCCAAACCCTCGCATGTGGCGGGGCTGCGGGCCAATTGCGCCTTGATCCAGAAAGAGGTCGACCCTGAGGCCGAATGGCTCGGCCCCGCAGAGCTGACACGCGAGATCGGGTCCGACGCGTTCCACGGCGCGACGCTGTATCCAAAATCCGCCATGATGCATATGGGCGGCTACGTGACCGGCCTGGCAGAGGCCGCCACCCGCCACGGCGCGAAGATCTGGGAGGGGGCCCCCGTCACCGCGCGCGACAAGGTGATGCATGGCTGGCGCCTGACCACGCCCAAAGGCACGCTGACCGCGAAAACCGTGATCCTGGCGACCGGCGCCTATACCGGCAAACCATTTGGCTATTTCCGCCGCCGGATCATCTCTGTCGGGTCATTCATAATCGCCACCCGGCCCTTGACCGAGGCAGAGGTGGCCGCCACCCTGCCCGGCCACCGGACCTGCGTCACCTCTTTGAATCTGGGCAATTATTTCCGACTATCGCCGGACAAGCGGTTGATCTTTGGCGGGCGTGCGCGGTTCTCGGCCGTCTCCAACCAGAAGTCGGACGCGAAGTCTGGGGTCATTCTGCGCGCCTCGCTCGGCCGTCTGTTCCCGCAGCTTGGCGATGTTCAGGTCGACTATTGCTGGGGCGGGCTGGTCGGCATGACCAAAGACCGGTTCCCCCGCGCCGGGCAGGCGGATAATCTGCTGTATGGCATGGGATATTCCGGCCATGGCGCGCAGATGTCGACGCTGATCGGCGCGGCCCTCGCCGACGCCGCCCTGGGCCAGGCGGGCAGCAACCCGCTGGAGGGTCTGCCATGGCCCGCCGTCCCGCTGAATGGCCGCCAGCCCTGGTTCCTGCCGCTGGTGGGGGCCTATTTCAAGATGAAGGACCGGATGTCCTGAGATCTTCGGCCCCCGAACGGCGGAGGCAGCGCAGCAGGCTGTGCCAAAAAACACCTTGAATGCAGCACCTTATTCCAGGCGAATGCTCTAAGGATGGGGGACCGACGGATGCTGGGCACACAGGAGCGGGGTTTGCAGCCGGATCAGACGATGCAACTGGACACCTACGAGCTTCGGATGTCGCCGATGACCGCCGAGGACGTGCCGCTTTTGCACGAATTGTCGGTCAGCGTTGGCTGGCCCTATCGCAAAGACGACTGGCTGTCCTACATCGATCTGGGTCAGGGCGTTGTCGCGCGGGACGAGATCGGCCGCATTCTGGGCTCGGCTATGTGGATGGCGATGGGGCCTGAGCTGGCCACGATCGGGGCGGTCATCACCAGCCCGCGCCTGCAATCCAATGGCACGGGGCGGTGGCTGATGGGGCATGTTCTCGACCAGACCGCCGCGCATCGCGGCTTGGTGCTGAACGCGACCAAGGCATCGTACCGGCTGTATCTTTCCCTTGGGTTTCAGTCGGTTGCCACCGTCTACCAGCACAATGGCATCGTGCGCGCCCTGCCCAGCGCCCCCGGCGGCACCCGCGCGATGCGCCCCGAGGACGCAGCCCAGATCCACACCCTCGACACGGCGGCGTTCGGTATCGCCCGCCCCCATGTGCTTCGGGCGATCCTGCCGATTGCCTCGGGCCGGGTTCTGGAACGCGACGGGCAGATCACCGGCTTTGCCCTGCGCCGCAAATTCGGCCGCGGCCATGTGCTGGGCCCCGTCGTCGCCGAGACCGACGAAGAGGCGATCGCGCTGATCGCCCCCCTGGTCGCCGATTTTCAGGGGAAGTTCCTGCGGATGGACACGCGCGCGACGGACAGTCCGCTGCGGCAGTTTCTGGCCGAGGCGGGGATCGCGCTGTACAGCACCGTCACAACCATGACCCTGCGCCAGCCGGTGCAAGCCGGCCCGCCAGAGTTGTTCGGCCTCGTCAGCCATACCCTGGGCTGAGCCGGTCGCGGCCCGAGGCAAGACTGCGCATCCCGGTAGATTCTGCTGAAAACTTCGCCAGTTTCATGGATGTGCGGCCCGACACCCACAATTCCCCGTGAAAATCGGTCTTCTCATCCGGCTGTGTTTCGGCATATTCTGCTTGAACCCTCAGGAGTGACCCCCGAAAATGAAGCTGGACCGGATCGACATCCGCATTCTGCACGAGCTGCAAAAGAACGGGCGGATCACCAATGTCGAGCTGGCCGATCTGGTGCATCTGTCGCCCAGCCCCTGCCTGGCCCGGGTGAAGAAACTGCAGCAGGCAGGCTATATCATCGGCTATTCCGCCCAGATCGACATCGCCCGGCTGGGCCCGACCATCACCGTGTTTACCGAGGTCACGCTAAAGAACCATCGGCATATAGACTTCTCGCGGTTTCAACAGGTTGCCGAGAACATCGACGAAATCATCGAATGCCACCTGATCTCGGGCGGCTATGACTATCTGCTGAAATTCGTGACCGGCTCGGTGTCGGATTATCAGGAGATCATGGAGCGGCTCACCGATTCCGATGTGGGCATCGACAAATATTTCAGCTTTGTCGTGATGAAATCTCCGTTCATCAAGCATCACCTGCCGTTAGACAGCATCTTTTCCGTCTAGCAGGACCTTGGCGCCGGGCCTCTCTGTGATCGCATGCGCGGCGACGATGGTTCTGACCGCGCGCCGGACGCGGCCGTCGATATCGTCGAAAGCCTGCTCTGACACGCGCAGTTGAGCCCGCACGACTCCGAACCCCTGCAAAAGTGCGGCAAAATCTTCGGCAATGTCCTTTGGCGCGAAGTCCCGCTTGCAAAGGCCGTTGCTTTGCGCATTCGCAAACAGCGCCGTGAGGTCGCCGCACACCCGCTCCACCGCAGCGGTGTAGAACGTCTGGCCCAGTTGGGCGTTTGTCCGCGCCACTTCGTGGATCAGACGGCTGAAATCGATTATTTCCTTCAGGTTCAGAAACTGCAGCGCATCGACCCCGAAATCGGTCAATGCGGCCTGCAGCGCGTCCAGCGTGTCTATGTCGCGCGGCAGGACCGACTGGAACTTGGCCGCCTCGGCCTCGGCGATACACTCCAGAATATCCGGCATATTCTTGAAATACCGATAGATGCTGGCCTTGGAAACGCCGGCCTCGCGGGCCAGCTCGTCGGTCGAGACATGTTCGAACCCCTTCGCAAAGAAGAGCGCGCGGGCCGATGTCAGGATCCGGGTTTTTGACGGGATCTTAGTCATGCCTCGATATATCAAGCGCTGATCCGAAAAGAAAGTACCAAGCAGTACTCTTCCCTCTTGAATTCTCCCGCAACCACGATAGGTACCGCGAAAGGTACTACGCAGTACCCATGCCGCCCACTTGGAGACCCTCGCCATGAAACGTCTTTTGCCCCTTCTTGTTTTCGTATTGCTACCGTCTGGTCTGGTCTCTCAGGGCACGCCGGATCTGACGCCGACGGGCTCTCCGGCCCCGGTTCGGGCGGTCAAGCTGATCGAGGCGGGGAATGCCTCCAACGTGATCGAGCGGGTCTTTTTCGGGCAGGTGGCCGCGCTTGAAACGGTCGATCTGTCGTTTGTGGTGGGCGGCCGTATGGTGATGTTTGACGCGCAAGAGGGCCAGTTCCTGGACGAAGGCCTGACATTGGCGGCCCTGGATCCGAAACCGTTCGAACGCGCGGTGGAACGGGGCCGGCTGGAACTGGCGCAGGCGGAACGCGACTATGAGCGGGCGCAGATCCTGTCACGCTCGAACACGGTGGCGGCCACGCAGGTCGCCGATGCGGAAACCCGGCGGGATCTGGCGGCCGTGGCGCTGGAGGAAGCGCGGGATGCGCTTGAAGATGCGACACTGCACGCGCCCTTCCGCGCCCTGGTCGCGTCGCGCCTGACGCCCAACTTTGCGAATATCTCTCCCGGCCAGCCCATCGTCCGGTTGCACGACATGTCGGAAGTCCGGGTCGAGATCGACGTGCCCGAGCAGATGTTTCAGCTGTATTCCAACACCACCGACATTTCCTTTACCGGCACGTCGCCGCTGTTCGAAGGAGAGGTTCCGCTTGCCTTGCGCGAATTCAACGCCGAAACGCAAAGCATCGGCCAAAGCTATCGCGTGACGCTGGCCTTGCCGAACGATCGGGTGACGCCATCCATCATTCCCGGCGCCTCTATCACGGTGACGGCGCGGCTGTCTGCCGGACCAGCTGGTGTCACAAAGCTGCCTCCCTTTGCCGTTGCGATGGACGGCGACACCGCCAGGATCCTTGTCTATACGCCGGATGCTTCGGGCACGCAGGGCTCTGTCTCCTGGCGGCCGGTCTCGATCGCCTCGCGCAACGGAACCGATATCACGGCCACCGGGATCCCGGACGGAACACTGATCGTCGCAGCCGGGACCCAAATGCTGCAAGAGGGCGCCATCGTCCGCCCCTATACCGGCCTGAGCGTGGAGTGATCCCATGAAAATCGCCCGTTTCTCAATTGAATACCCGCTTTACACCTGGATCTTCATCCTGTTTTCGCTGCTGGGCGGCACCTTTGGCTACCTCGCCGTCGGAAAGCTGGAAGACCCCACATTCACCCTGAAATCCGCCATCGTGGCCACGCCCTACCCGGGCGCCAGTCCGGCAGAGGTGGCAACGGAAATCTCCGAAGTGCTCGAGGCAGAGATCCAGCAGATGGACGAGGTCAAGACCGTCACCTCGCGCAACACCCATGGCCTCTCGGTGATCGAGGTCGAGATCGAGGACCGATATGACGGCACCGAACTGCCCCAGGTCTGGGATGATCTGCGCGACCGGGTGTCCGACGCCCAGGCCTCTTTGCCCGCAGGCGCCCTGCCCTCGCAGGTCAACGACGATTTCGGCGATGTGTTCGGCATTCTCTACGCCGTCTCGGCGCCCGGATTCAGCGATGCCGAAATCTGGGAGATCGCCAGCTTCATCCGCCGCGATCTGCTGACTGTCGACGGCGTGGCCAATGTCCAGATCGATGGGCGGCCGGAAGAGGCGATCTTTGTCGAACCCTCGTCCCAGAAGGTCGCAGCCCTGGGCATCGACCCAAGCGTCATCATCTCTGCCATCAGCACGGCGACCGACATCAATCCTACGGGCTTTGTGCAAGCCGGGGAGACCAACCTGCGGATCGATGGCCCGTCCGCCGAGGATAGCGTCAGCGACATCTCGGCGCTGACCTTTGGCTTTCGCGGCGACGTCCTGAACCTGCTGGATTTCGCCACTGTGTCCCGGGGCCGCGTCGACGAACCCGATCACCTGCTGCGCCACAACGGGGTCGAAGTGTTCACCCTGGGCATCTCGGGGCTGCAATCGGAAAACATCGTTGCGGTCGGCCAGCGGGTCGAGGCGCAACTCGATCACCTGCAAACCTTGTTGCCAATCGGCGTGACGGTCGCGCCGATCTATGAGCAGCACAACGTGGTCAACGAAGCCAACAAAAGCTTCCTGCTGTCGCTGGCGATGTCGGTCGGTGTGGTCATCGGCGTCCTTGCGATCTTCATGGGCCCGCGCGCCTCTGTCGTCGTGGGGGTCTCGTTGCTGCTGACCGTCTCTTGCACGTTCTTTTTCATGTATCTGTTTGACGTCAAAGTCGAACGGATCAGCCTTGGGGCGCTGATCATCGCCATGGGGATGCTGGTGGACAATGCCATCGTCATCGCCGAGGGCATGCAAGAGGATATGCGCAAGGGCACCAACTCGATCGTGGCCGGGGAAAACGCCGCCCAGAAAACACAGATCCCGCTGCTGGGGGCGACGATCATCGGCATCATGGCTTTTGCCGGGATCGGCCTGTCCCCGGATGCGACAGGCGAGTTCATGTTCTCGCTGTTCGCGGTCATTGCGATTTCGCTGCTGTTGTCCTGGCTCGTCGCCGTGACGGCCACGCCGCTGCTGGGCCATTACCTGTTGAAAACCGGGGATGCCTCCGCTGGCGGTGCGGACAGCTATGACGGGCCGGTGTTCCGGGCCTATGCCGCGCTTGTGCGGTGGTCGCTGAAATGGCGCTGGCTGGTGATCATCGGGCTGGTTGGCACCACGGTCGTTTGCTATGCCGCCTTCGGTCAGGTGAAGCAATTGTTCTTCCCCACCTCCAACACCCCCTTGTTCTACTTTGAATACAAGGCGGCAGAGGGCACCTCTGTCCACGCCACATCGCGGGATCTGGCGGTGATCGAGGATTGGCTGCTGGCCCGCGAGGATGTGGCCGCCGTGACAGCCACGATCGGCGCCGGTCTGAGCCGCTATATCCTGACCTACAGCCCCGGTGACAACGACAGCTCCTATGGCCAGCTTGTGATCCGCGCCACCTCTGTCGAGGCGATTCCGGCCCTGCGTGTGGCCCTTGACCAATTCGCAGTGGCCGCTCTGCCCTGGGCCGAGGTGCAGACCAAACGGGTGATTTTCGGCCCCCCCACCGGCTCTGACATAGAGGCACGGTTCTCCGGCCCCGATCCCGATGTCCTGCGCGCCTTGGCCGCCCGGGCCGAACAGATCTTGCGCGAAGCCACTCCGCTTTTGCACACGGAACACAGCGACTGGCGCGAACAGGTGCTTCTGACGCGGCCGATCTATGCCGAGGATCGGGCGCAGGCGGTTGGCATCGGGCGCGGCGATGTGGCGAGTGCGATTGCGCTGGCGACCAATGGTGTGGCGGCCGGGACCTACCGCGAACGCGACCGGCTGATCGACATCATCGTGCGCACGCCGCGCAGTGAAACCGCCCGCGACGGGCAACTGCCTGATCAACTGGTCTATTCGGCGGCGCTTGGGGGCGTCCTTCCCATTGCGCAGGTCATCGACGGGTTCGACGTGGTCACTCGGAATTCGGTGATCGAGCGGCGCAACCGCGTCCAGACGATCACGGTCCAGGCCAATGTGATCGACGGGGTCACCCCGCCCTCTGTCTTCCCCGAGATCCGTCCGCTGGTCGAGGTGATCGACCTGCCGACCGGCTATACCCTTGAATGGGGAGGGGAATTCGAAGGCGCGGGCGATGCCCAGGCCTCTTTGGCACAGCAAATGCCGCTGAGCTTCGGTGTCATGCTGCTGATCACCATCCTGCTGTTTGGCAAGCTGCGCCAGACCGCTGTGATCTGGACCATCGTGCCGATGGCCGTGAATGGCGTTGCGCTTGGCTTGCTGTTTTCGGGCATTGCCTTCAGCTTTACCGCCTTGCTGGGGCTGCTGTCCCTGTCCGGGATGCTGATCAAGAATGCGATTGTTCTGGTCGAGCAGATCGACTTGGACAAGGACAGCGGCCTGAACCAGCATGACGCCATCGTCTCTGCCAGCGTCAGCCGCCTGCGCCCGATCCTGCTGGCGGCGGTGACGACCATTCTGGGGATGCTGCCGCTGCTGACGGATTCGTTCTTTGCCTCGATGGCGGTGACGATCATGGGGGGGCTGGGCTTTGCCTCGATCCTGACCCTGATCGGGGTGCCGGTATTGTATCACACCTATCTTGCCAAGGAACGGCGCGCCGAAAGCAAACTGCAACCGGCCACGGCCTGACCGACGCGGCGCGCGGCCATGGCCCGATCCCCTGCCCGCCCCCCGAACGCGTTCGGGGGGCCGCTCGCCCCGGCCAAAGCACCCGGGCACGGTCCTTGCAATATTTCATACCCAGCAGTACAAAAGCGGCCGCAGGCAGGTCAAACCTTCAGTGGTTCCGGGTACGAGAATGTCGGACGATGATCGCAAACCCAAGCGGGGCCGCCCCCGCACGATGAGCGACGCGGCCATGCTGGACGTCGCCCTGACTGCCTATCTAAAGGCCGATCCCGCCGATGTGTCCTTGAACGCCATTTGCCAGATGGCCGGTGTGTCAAAGCCCTCGCTCTACCGCGCGTTTGGCAGTGAGGATGGGCTGACCCTCGCCTCGCTCGACCTGTATTCCGAGCGGGTTCTGACCGACATCTTCACGATTCTGCAACGCGGTGAGACCCTGGGGGACACCCTTGCGGCGCTGACAGATTTCGCCGTCGACAACCCGAAGCTGGAGACGGGGTGCCTGTTCTACAAGATGCGCGCGGGCAAACATCGGCTTGGGCCAAGGACACGCGCCCGCATTGACGAGATCGACGCCGCGGCGGTCGGGGCCTTTGAGGCGTTTCTGATCGCCCGGTGCGCGGCAGGAGACTGGACCGGCGGCCACTCCGCCGTCACGCTCGCCCGCTATCTGGTTGAACAGATCGGGCTCGCCCTGACCCAGCGGGCGGCACTGGAAGATGCCGCGCAGATCAGAGCCTCGCTTGATCTGGCCTTCTCGGTGGTCCGGGGCAGCTGACGGCTGCGCCCCGCGAGGGGCGGCCCGCACGGCTGTGGACAGCGCTTGGTTTGTCGCCGCACAGGGCGCCCCCTAAAGCCCGTTGCAGAGACCAATCGCCCCGCCTTGGGCCCGCCTGCCGGCTTGTCTGCCCGCAGGTTCCGTGAAACGCTCACGGCGACGGGCGGAGCGCATGGTAGCGCCGGGCGCATTGGGGGAACGGCCATGACGATACGGACCCGAATTTCCGACATGCTGGGAATCGACCATCCCATTGCCCTGGGCGGGATGCCGACGCTGTTCAACACGCCGGACCTGGTCACCACCATCTCGGGCGCGGGCGCCATCGGGTTTCTGGGCTGCGCGCATCTTGCACCAGAGGCCATCCATGCCGTCGCCGGGGCGATTCGCGACAGGACGAACCGGCCTTTCGCCTTGAACGCCCTGATGTTCCTGGAAGATGAGCCCGGCTATGCCGCTGCGCTGGAAACGCAGCCGGCGGTGATCTCGCTGTCCTGGCCGCGCAAGGATCAGGATCTCAAGCCCTGGGTCGCCCGCGCCCATGACGCCGGGGCGCTGGTGACGCTGATGGCCGGAGAGGTGGGCGAGGCAAGGCGCGCCGCCGATGCGGGGGCGGATATCATCGTCGCCCAGGGGACCGAGGGCGGCGGGCATGTGGGCTGGATGTCGACGCTGGCTCTGGTCCCGATGGTGGTGGATGCGGTGGGCCCCCTGCCGGTGATGGCGGCGGGGGGAATCGCCGACGGGCGCGGCTTTGCAGCAGCGCTTGCGCTGGGGGCAGAGGGCGTGCTGATCGGAACCAGATTTCTCGCAAGCCAGGAATCCGGCCTGAAACCGGCGCACAAGCAGGCGATTCTCGACAGCGACGGCCACGACACACTTTTGACAGAGATCCCCGATCTCGCCGCAGGGCAGGTATGGCCCGGCGCGATGTCGCGGGTGAGGCGAAACCGGTTTGTCGAACGCTGGGCCGGTCGGGAATGGGCGCTTCGGCAGGATCCCTCGGCTGCGGCGGCGGCGGTGGCCATGGCACGGCAGGCCGGAGACCCCGAAGAAGCGCCGCTGTTCATTGGGCAGGACGCGGGCCTGATCCACGACCTGCCTCCCGCCGCCGAGATCGTTCAACGCATGGTCACAGAGGCGGAACAGATCCTGGCCACGCGTTTGCCGGCCTACCTGCAGCGCTGATATGTCTGCGACAGCGCCCGTCGGGCCGCCTGCTCCGGTGACATTTGGGGGTCGCCGCCGAGCTGTGGTTTCCGCCTGTGAAAGAATCGCGCCAGCCGGGCTGCCGCGTCACGACGCTCTCACATTCCTCCGCGCGCCAGATCGCCCTGGTCAAAACCGCCTTCCGGCCGAAGCTGAATGCACTCGACTTGCGCTTTGGCAAGGTGGTTGCCCTGCATCAGACTGACCCCCATCTCACGGAGCTGCTCAAACTCTCTTAAATTTTCAACACCTTCCGCAACGAACACGATACCAAGATCATCGGTCATCGCCTTGATATGCCGGACAATCTTTTGCCGGACCACGTCACGGTCGATGCCTGTGACCAGATGGCGGTCCAGCTTGACAATATCAGGGACGATGTCCGCCAGAAGGCTGACCCCAGAGAACCCAGAGCCGAAGTCATCGATTGCTGTCCTGAAGTTCAATGCCTGGTAGGTGTCGACGATATTCTTGAGGTGCGGCACATCCCGCAAGAATTCGTTCTCAGTGAATTCGAATATGATATTCGTGACATCGAGATCAAACTTTTCGGCGGTCCAAAGCGTGTGCTGTATGCAATTATACGGCTCATACACCGCATTGGGCATGAAGTTGATGGACAGAGCCCCCGTCAAGCCGGCAGTGCTTGCAACTTCGATCGCGGTCGACCGGCAAAGCTGATCAAAGCGGTAGCGGTTTTGCTCTGTGACATGCTCGAATATCTGTCCAGCCGATCGTCCATCTTTGCCGCGCACAAGGGCTTCTTGTGCGAAGACGCTGCCGGACGCCATGTCAAAGATCGGTTGAAACGCCATCGTGATGTCTTCGGAGAACTCCGAGCCCGGGCGTGTAGCACAGTGTTCACAAGCTCTTCTGGCCTTTCTCCTGGTCAAGCGAGCGCCTCCCATTTTCCAAACGCGCCCTGCTTCGCATTGCCCGGGGGGGTGCTTCCAACTGCACCGATGCCGATATGGGTCGCAGGTCTCATTCTGTGTTACGCGGCTGTCGTTGGGTGGGACAAATGTCTGATACCGCGCGCTCAGACAGCGTCTCGCGGCAGTGTCCCATGAGTGATGTTAAGCCAGCGATAACAGGCGCGAGTCGAAAAGCGACAACTTTAGAAAAACCGGCACGGCGCTGGCCATGGCCCGGTACCCGCCTTGGTCCATGTCGCGCCCGATCGGACCCGCGAACGCACCTGCCGGACCGAGGCAGGGTTTGCAACGCCCTGCAGCCGCACCGGTGAACCGGCCCATCGCGCAGACAGCACGAAGGCGCGGAATCAAGCGGTCTCGGAACGCTCCTTGGCGAACTTGATACAATACTCGACATCTAGGATTTTTGCCACCAGACCCAGATCCTGTTTCAGCGTTTCCGCATCTGCCATGCTGAGATCCCGCAAGGTATCTATTCCGCAGTTCTCGAACATCCAGACAAGGCCGCTGCCCGCGCCGGGAAGCTCGAACAGATCGGAATCCGGTTTTGGGCTTGGTTCCGGCGCAGAGATATTCTCTGCCGCATCCTCGGCTTCGGCGGCAGGGGCAACCGTTCCGACCGCCTCACCGGCGTCTTGGGCGGCCGTCTCGAACGGATCTGCCGCCTCGTCCGATCCCAGAGCCGGTTCCGGATCGTCACACGCCTCCGGCTTGGTGTCGGCCACTACCTCGGGGCTCTCGTTTTCGCCCGGTGCGTCTTCCACGGTGTCCGGCGCTGGACTTTCAACGGGGTCTGGCGCCGCGGCTGCCGTGGGATTTGCCGCCGAGCCGGTCGCGGCATCGGGCGTCGGGTCGGCCGGGAGCGTCCCCGCCGCCTGATCCACCGCAGCCGCGCTATCAGGCTGGCTGGGAATGGTGGGTTCGATCGTGAACGCGTGACCGGTGGAGATCGGCTGCTCCGACGCGGCGACCGCGACCGTGTCAGCCGATTCGGACCGGCGCTTCTTTTGCAGCCGCTCATCGCGCAAACGCGCGATATGTTCGCGCGTTTTGCCCCGGATCGCGCTGCTTCGGCGGCTATAGGCCTTGGATGACGTCATGGCTGTCCCTCCCTCGCTATCGGATAGACGCGTATGATGATGTGTGTTGCCAGAGGTCCCAGGCGGCCAAGGCCTCACCCGCCAAGGCCAGAAAGGCTCTGATCTGGCCGGTTCGCCTTTGGTACAGGGTCATGGCTTCGATCAGCCCCTCAACCGTCACGGCGGTCTCCCGACCAAGCGTTTCCCGCAGGTCGGCAAGGTCGGCGCAGTAGGATTCGACCGCGCTCATGGCATCTTCAAGCGACGCGACGCGCAGCGCGAAGCTCTCCCACTCAAACTGGCTCAGGACTGAATGGGAGACAACGAAGCCCCCCTTACGTAGCTGAAAAATGCTGAGAAACAGCTCCGCATCCAGGTAGGGCGATTTGCTGTGATGAAACAGCGGCCGTCCAGAAATGCGGATCGGTGGCGCCCCGGTCCGACGCACCAAGTGGATATCCCAAGGATTCGCGTCTGTGGC
This sequence comes from uncultured Maritimibacter sp., assembly GCA_964352155.1. Classification (GTDB taxonomy): domain Bacteria; phylum Pseudomonadota; class Alphaproteobacteria; order Rhodobacterales; family Rhodobacteraceae; genus Psychromarinibacter. The sequence continues at coordinate 13,246 of CAYGRI010000009.1, forward strand.
CTCGCGCACCTTCAACATCGCCTCCCACATTGTCTGAAACTCGCTCGTTCCAACGGGAGCAATATCTTGAGATGCTTACTTCATGGTTAACAACATTGGCGTCAATGGCGACCAGGTTGAACAAGGTACTGTGCGTCTGGAAGAAATTCCGAAAGAAAGTCGATCATCTCGGCCGCTTTAGCCAAATCCTTCAAGGCGTAAACCAGTATTTCCTCACCATCTTCGCTCACACGCAGTTCAACAAAGCCCATTTCGGCCCCCACACTTATCCCACAGAAATTTATACAACTTTGAAGAGGGCACCGGCAAGGTACCTTGTCAGCGTAAACGAAATTTTCAGAATCGAGCAACAATAAAGACCGACACCAAGTGCATGGGCCTTCACCGCCACGCCAACGCCGCCGAAAGGAGTATTTTCCTATGCAGGAAATTGGGCAACTTATGGAAGCCGACGGACGATACGAGTTTCGCATGCCCGAGATGGGACTCATTGTTCGTGGCGATCACCCTGAGTGGGTGGTCCAAGCTGCCGGCGAATTGCTGGGCAGGACCGCCAAGCTCGACGCCGAAAGTCGAGTAGACGAACTGGAATCGCTGGTCGAGTTCGAAGAAGCCTCTGAAATCGAGGTCGATTCCGCAAAATATGCGATGAAGAACCGGTTCGAGACCATCCCGCAGTGCATCGTGACAATGGGCAAACTCGATTACAAGTGGATCGCTCCTGAAGGGAGGGAGCGCCTTGCCAGCGAATTCGATGGCCATCCCTACAAGCGCATCCATGACATGTCGCTTACACTCAACGATACCTTCCTCACCAATGAGGATGGTACGGAAATGTCCAAATAAGCTCTAACGGCAGAAATCAAGGATCGGCAAATGGAAATCATACCTTTCGGCAGTCAGGACGTTGACAACATCCTGTCGCGCGAGCCTCAGCGTGCGGAATATCTTCCTTTTGGAGCAGTTCTTCTTGATCGCAATGGTCGAATTACCAAGTACAATAAAGCGGAGAGCATGATTGCAAACCGCAATCCGGAAGAAGTGATCGGCAAAAACTTTTTCAATGAAATTGCCCCCTGTGCAAAGGGCAAGCGGTTTCATGGCGAGTTTCTGAAGTTCCACCAGACCGGACAGATCAACGTAATGTTCGATTACAAGTTCGCGTACAAGGGTGCGAACGTTGGCGTCAAGATTCACCTCAAGTCTCAGCCGGATGGTCAGCATTGCTGGCTGTTCGTGAAGCGGACCTGACCCGAGGCGAGTGGACGTGATGCAGACCCGTCCGGAACCCCGTTTCGAGGCGACGGTGTCGTCGCTGCTGATCGAGCTTTTGTCAGCCGGATCCAGACCGGTTGCGGAGGCTGGGGAAGCGGGGGAGACGAACGGGTCTGCGTCTGACCCCGGTCTTGCTGTGGACGAAATGCCTGCGGATGATACCACAACCGAGCCTGTTCGCCCATTCCCGGGCGAACCGATCCGCCTTCGTGTGGACGGTTGCAGGCCGCTGCGGTTTTCCGGCGCGCTCCTTTGGGAGGATCATGCAGAGGTCCCCCTGGCAGAGAGCGTGAACGGGTCATTGCACCGCCACCTGCGTTTGTTCGCAAGGCAGGATGGCGCGGTGGTCGCTCAGGTCTCATTCGTGCCTCAAGAAGGGTTGGCCGCACGTCCCGTTCACCGCGCGCGTGAGATCACGCATCCTGACGATCTTGATCGTTTCGTGAAATCGAACAGCCCTGAGGATTGTTTCGCGGTTGCTCCTCAAGCTTGGGCGTCGGCCAGTCCGACGGCTCGCAGCACCGATGCAATGCGCGGCTCCAGCCGCACGGCTCCCTTGTTTCTCTCTCTTACTGCTGAACCCGAAGGAACGATGCCATGAGTTACCAGATGACGGCACCCGATAATTCATCGGCAATGAGCCGCAATTCAGAAATGTCTGCGGTCGGCGCCACAACTCAATACCGCCTTCCTCGACCCGGAGCACGACCGCTCGCTTTCTCGGGAACGGAGCTTGCAATGGCGATGAGTTTCACGCCAGAGATTCCGTATTGGTACGAGATCAATATTTACAGGACAACCGAGCAGAGTTTTGTCCTAGCGATCCGCCAGTTCTTCCAATCCGTCGATGAAAAAGACACGGTGCGGGCCTGGGTCTTTGACAGCCTTCCCGAAGTCTTCGATCATATTGAGCAGTATGACGTCGGAAACGATGTGCAGATGCCCCAAGTGGATCTTTCGCATGCGGCGCCGGCGGAACTGGCGGCAATGGCAATGGATCTGACGTCGCGCCTCAAGGCGGCACGGCTGCATTTCTCCGGTCTGGTCGGAGAGCTTTTGCTGGAAATCGAGTCCGCTGAAAGCAACTCGTTCTAAGGCAATGGAGACAGCATCGAGGCAGGTAGAAAACCTCCCCTTTATCGGCGTGCGTGAAGCACGCCGGTTGTGTATCGACCTGATCGCGGCGGAACAGGACCGATTGGGGCGCGAAGGCCGCTTGCGGCCGGAGCATCATATTCACGCCGTGGCCGCAGACGAGGGATCTGAGGCGGTTGATGACATCAGGATAGATGAAGAGACGCTCGGCTTCGACAGCCTGATGCTGCTTGATCTGACGATGGAGATCACCCGTTTCTTCGATCTAAGCACAACCGGCGTCGAAGACTACTTGCTTGTTCAGAAAAGCATCGGTGAATGGGCGCGCTTGATTGGCATCCACTTCGACCGTATTGGCAATTCTGCACGGATCGGCTTCGCAACCTCCGGCTCTACCGGGAGTCCGAAACACATCGGCCATTCCCGGGAAGTCCTGGATTCCGAGGTTGACGGGATTCTGTCTGGTATCCTGCCAGACTGGTCGCGCGCGGGCCGCGTTCTCTCCGGTATCTCTCCCAGACATGTGTACGGGTTCCTCTGGAGCGTGTTGTTGCCATATCGCGGCGAACGCGATTGCCTGGACGTCTGCCAGGCCGGTCTGCCACGCGCGATCCGGGAGGCGCGCCCGGGCGACCTCGTTCTTGCCACGCCCTTTCTTTGGGAAAGGCTTGTGCGCTTGGGCCGTCGGTTCCAGGACGGCGTGACCGGCGTGTCCTCGGGCGGCCCCACGTCGGACGCCACATGGGAGGCGGCCCGTGCGCTTGGGCTTGACCGGCTTGTGGAGGTTTACGGGTCGACCGAAACCGGAGGCGTGGGGTTTCGAACCTCGGGGGAATCGGCGTTTGAACTGGCCCCTCACCTTGTGCGCCTCGGTGACGGGGTGTCGCGGGGCGATGGTGCCCCCCCGCTTGACCTGCAAGACGCGTTGAGGTGGGACTGCCACAAGACTTTCGTGGTGCTGGGCCGAAAGGATCGCGTCGTCCAGGTCGCGGGAACGAATGTCGATCCCGCAATTGTCAAACAGGCGATGATGGACACCGGCACCGTGCGCGATGTGGCCATCCGTCTGTCCGGGGACCGGTTGAAAGCCTTTGCGGCCGTCGAGGATCTGGAACAGATCAACGCGATCGAAATCGCGCTGCGCCAGGCGCTTCAAACGCTTCCAGCGCCTGCCAGACCCGATCGGATCGCCTTCGGGCTTGAGCTGCCGCGCAACGAGATCGGAAAGCTCCAGGACTGGCCGTGACGGCGCGGACTGGCGCGGAAGGATCAACGGCATCTTAACCCTGCGGCCCTAACAACGCGTACAAATATTCTGCAAGGAAGACCGAAATGACCTCACCGGGCTCAGACCTAACTTCGCCGGCCGACTCTGTTGTTTCCGCGCTTGGGGCCGCCCTTATGAAAGAGGGTATGCTGCTGGAATTCGACGCGCAGTCTGGGGCGCTTCTGGCTGCGAACGAGCCCGCCGTTTTCTTGCTGGAACTGTCGGAAGACATGCTTCAGGAATACAGCTTCGAGACGCTCTGCGCGCCAGACGGGGTCTCCGCGGCGGATGTCTGGTCCAGTGTTCTGGCCGAGGAACGGTGGCGCTGGACCGGCGCGCTAACAGGCGTTCTGTCGATGAGCCGGCACCCGGTGGCCGCCGTTGCCGCGCTTGTGTCCAGGGACGGGGCCCCAGCCATCGTCGCGATGCATTTGTCGCAGGTGGAGGAAGCCGCGCCCACGCCATCGGGCGCAGAGGCCGTCGAGGGGCCTCTGGCCGCGCTTGCGGATATCATCGGGGTCATCGAATTCGACCCGGATGGCATGATCCTGTCAGCGAACGAACGGGCGTCCATGGCGCTGGAATTCTATGGCGAGGATATGGCCGGCCGCAGTCACGACACGCTTTGGCCGGCCTCTATCAGCCAGACCACCGATTATGTCGAATTCTGGGAGAAGCTCCGGCAGGGACGTATTATCGAGGGCCGGTACCCGCATGTATCCGCCGAGGGCGGAGAGGTCTGGCTGCAATCCACCTATGTGCCGGTGCGGGACGACTCGGGTCATGTCTTGAAAGTCATCCAGTGCCTGATGGACGTGACTGAAGAAGCGAACAAGGCATCCAAGAACGCGCAGCGCACGGAAAGTCTTTGGTCGGCGCTTGCCATCGCGGAATATGACGTCGAGGGGCACCTTGTCTCGGCCACAAAGGCGATGCTCGACATCCTCGGACACAACCTGGACGAGTCTGTCGGAAAGCACATCAACCGCTTCCTGGACCAGGAATTCGCCCTGGGCACGGAATTCAAGCGGGTCTGGGAATTGGCTATGGCCGGCGCAATCGGCGAAGCTGACATCATGCATGTGGAAAAGTCCCGTAAGATGGTCTGGACCAGAAGCAAACTCGTTCCGCTCAAGGGGTCGTCCGGAGAGGTCGAGCGGGTGTTCGAGATCGCGACCAATGTCGATGTCATGCGCAAAATGACCGACGATCTGTCGCGACGCTACAAGGCGATCACCAACGGAATGGTCCTGGTCGATTGGGATCCGTCGGGGAAAATCGTGCGCGCAAACCAAAGGTACTGCGACCTGCTGGGATTTGATCAAAAGGAGGTGGTCGGTCATCCGCACAAGGCGACGGTACCGCCCGATTTTGCGGCGGCAAACCGGCATCGGGCGTTCTGGGACAAGATGAACCAGGGCGAAGTTGTTTCGGGTGAGTTCCGGAGATTTGGGCCGGATGGCCGCGAAGTCTGGTTCCGGGCGACCTATGCTCCGATGCGCAACCCGTCGACCGATCTGGTCTACGAAGTCTTCTTCTTCGCCACCGATATCACCGATGGCAAAGCGGTACAGATTGCGACGCAACGCAAGATCGAAGCCGTGGAACGCTCGATGGCGGTCGTCGAGTTTGACATGGACGGGACGGTCTTGTCAGCAAACCGGCTGTTCCTGGACACGATGGGATATTCGCTCGAAGATGTTGTTGGTCGGCGGCATTCGATGTTCTGCGACACCGACTACGCCAACAGCGACGAGTATCGCAGCTTCTGGGAGCGCCTGCATGACGGCAACAGCTCTGTCGGCGAGGTCCCGTTCATGGCGGGCAACGGCCGTGAGGTCTGGATGCAGGCAAGCTACAATCCCATTTGCGGATTGTCGGGCAAGCCGACCAGCGTCATCAAGTTCGCAACCGACATCACCGACCACAAGAAGCGCTCTGTCGAATTGCAGGAAAAATGGGCCTCCACCAGCCGCGCGCATGCCATTTGCGAGTTCGATCCGGATGGTAAGATCCTGGATGCCAATGACAGTTTCCTGCGGATCGTCGGCTATACCCTGCGCGAGATTGTGGGGCAGCACCACAGTATGTTCTGTACGCCCGACTATGCGCGGTCGCAGGTCTATCGCGACTTTTGGCTGTCGCTCGGCAAGGGCGAGGAAAAACACGATCTGTTCCACAATGTTGCACGCTTTGATCGCGACATCTTTATGCAATCCCACTTTGCGCCGGTTCATGACACCCGTAACAACATCGCGAAGATCGTGATGTACGGTCTGGATGTCACGGACCATGTGCAACTAAAGCGGTCCACCGAAGTCAAGGCGTCCAGCGTACAACGAGAGGTGCAGGATATTCAGGGTGTTACCCAGACCATTCGGGAAAGTGCCGGGCAATTGTCGGACGCCCTCATGGGGTACCAAACCCGCATGTCGCAAAGTGCCACGACCCTGTCCACAAGCCTGGAGGATATCTCCTCGGTCACTTCCGCGATCGAGAAGGTGGCCGAGATCGTCGAGGTCGTGGGCGAAATCGCGGTTCAGACCAATCTTCTTGCCTTCAACGCGGCGATTGAAGCAGCCAGAGCCGGTGAGCATGGCATTGGGTTCTCGATCGTTGCCGACGAAGTCCGCAAACTTGCGGAAAGGAACGCGGATGCCGCTAGGGACATTTCCCGGGAACTCGATACGGCCACGGATCGCATGGGCCGTGGGACCGGTAGCACGCGGCAAACCATCGACCTGGTCAATGAAACAGTGACCCATTTGCGATCCGATGGCGACCGGATCTCGCAGCTCGTCTCCAAATGCGACCTCCAGAATTCCGCGATCGGGAACATTTCCAAGGTGGTGGGCGAGCTGGGCGAAGGCGCTGCGACTTGAAGGACGGCAGCTTCGAAACAGCTCCGGAACGCATCCGGTTCGGGCTACTCGATGTCGGGACACAGCGGATCGGCATCGACATAGGGGTATTGCTCGAAGTCTGCATGATCAAGGAGTTAGCACCCGTCATGATCGGGAAACCGGAACTGATGGGGGTGGTCAACTTGCGCGGCAGCATGATCCCGGTCCTAGATCCGAGCGTCCTGTGCAAGCTGCCAACGGGCGCGGCGCGCCCGCAGATCGCCGCGGTTCTGGGGAAGAACGGCCGGTCCATAGCGCTGGGCGTCGACCGGATCAGCGGTTTGTCAGAGATTGCGCGGAGCGACATTCAGTTTCTCATCCACGATGATGAGACCCGCTGCGCGGTGTCCGGCGGGTTCTATGTGGACGGAGCCGCGGTAAATCTGATTGATACGGATTTCATACTGGGAACCGCGGGCGTTCCCAGCTCCACGGCGCCCCTACGGGCGCCACGCAAAGGCATGGCCAACGGCGCCACGGCGTTTTTGACATTTCAATCCGGCGGGGCCACCTTTGGGTTGGACGCCGTGCGGATCTTCGGGACTGTACCCGGCCAGGTGATCGCTCAGGATTCACTGTCGGGCGGCGCTTGTCTAGGCACCATAAAGCATCACAGGCGACGGGTTCCTGTCATGGATGCAAATCAGGTGTTCGGGCTTGGCGAACGGCGCGATCGCCAGGCGCCCGAAATCGTGGTCATGCGCTTTCCCGAGGATCGACTGCTTGGCTTCGCCGTCGACACGATCCGACGCATCCAACTGATAAAAAAGGCTGACCTGCGATCTACGAAATCCGTCTTCGGGTCCGGACGGTCGTGCTTCAGTTCCGTGCTCACGGATGCGTCGGGGAATCAGACTTTTATCCTTGATGCGGATGTGCTTGAGCAGACTCAGGATTTGCGAACGATTGCCGGCCTTTCGGATCCGCCGGTGTCAGACGAGGTTGACCAGACGACCGCACTTGGCGGACCGCAGGATGTGCGCGGGCAGTCAGTCACCCATGAAGCGTTGCGGTATCTGGTGTTCACGGCGGGCCAGCAAATGGCGGCGCCCATCGAGCAGTTGGTGCAGATCCTTGAACCGCCCCGGACGCTCACGCCGGTACCGGATGCCGGGCCCCATGTTCTGGGGCTGTTCACGATTGATGGCGCCGTTGTGCCGCTGATTTCCATGGGAAGGCTGATGTCGTTGGGCGGCGAAGCCGACACGCGGAACAACCGCGTGCTTCTGGTCGGACCACCGGAGCGGCGCGTCGGTTTTCTGGTGAGCCGCGTCGACGGCATCGAAATGTCCTCCTGGCGGGTGACATCGGATGAGATCCGACACTCCGATGGCCTGGTACATTTCAGATCCGACAGTGTGAAGACCGTGATCCCGCGCCTCCACCTCGAAGCCATCGCGGCCGGCCTGGAAATCTAGGTCTGAAACGAATGGCTTAAGACTTCGGCAATGGGAATCGCGCTACGGTCGCTTTGTCACAAATGCCAATGGAAGAATTCATTGACCGAGCAACGCCAGAACGCAGTGCAGGGGACCCCTGGGGACGAAAATCCCTGGATTGGGCTTGAGCGCAAGAACAGCTTCTTCGAAAACGACGAAATTCGCAGCTTGCTGGAACGCGCCTTGTTCTACGCCCGTGCAGGGATCAGCGTCCATTTCAGCGGGATGGCGGGCCTTGGAAAGACCTCCATGGCGCTGCGGCTGGCCGGCGCGCTCGGGCGGCCCGTCTCCTTCATGGCCGGCAACGACTGGCTGACGTCGCAGGATTTCATCGGGCGAGAGGTCGGACAAACCACATCGAATGTTGTCGACAAATATGTTCAAAGCGTGCGCCGCAGTGAAAGCCAGACACGCGCGGATTGGCGCGACTCTGTGTTGGTGACCTCGATGGAAAAGGGGTTTACCCTTGTCTATGATGAGTTTACCCGCGCCTCGCCGAAAGCGAATTCGACCCTGCTGTCGGTTCTGGAAGAGGGTGTTCTTGTGTCGACGGACCAAGCCAACCCGCGCACCTACACCCGGGCACATCCCGACTTCCGCATCATCCTCACCTCCAATCCCCACGATTATGCCGGGGTGAACGGCGCGCCGGATGCGATGATGGATCGCGTCGTGACGCTGTCGTTGAATGAACCGTCGTTGGAGACTCTGACGGGCGTCGTCGCCATGCGCAGCGGCTTGGACGCGGCCTCCAGCAGGCGAATTGTGATGCTTGTCAACCGGATGCGGATGGTTGCGGACAATGAGCATCTGTCATCGATGCGGACATCGATCATCATCGCCCGGATCGCGGCGTTGAAGGTGCGCGAAGGACAAATGAACGATGAGGCTCTGGCCCAGATTGCCACCGATGTGCTGGTTGGGCGGGGAATCTCCACCACACCACAGCAGGTAACGGCGGTCTTGCACCAGGGACGCGCGGCCTGAACGAAAGGGACCCTGATGAAACGACCGGTCACCACAATGCAGAAACGACCCCGGGGCTTCAGCGGCATGTCGGCGCGATCCCGGAAGGAGGCGGCCATTCACCTCGTCCGGCTGGAGTTCGATTTGTCCCGCCTCGAACTGGGGGCCGCCCAGGCGGACCAGCGCTCTGCAGCATACCGCGCAGAGATCGAGGACAAGACCAAGCAACGCGCCGCGTTGATTGCGATCCTGAATCAGTGAGGAAGACCAAATGGTAGAGCAACCGCGCGCCCAAGACTTCAAGAAGGCGAAAACGGGGAAATGGAGCTTGGCGCAAGCGATCATGGGCGCACGGCAAGCAATCAAGTCGATCACCGATTCCCCGATCGATGCAATCAAGGAATGCCACCGCGGATCCGAGGACGACTGGATTGCCACGGTCGAAGTGGTCGAAAGCCCGGCGCGGATGGGCGACAACGATCTTCTGTCCGCCTACGAGATCAGGATGGACGCGACCGGCGAACTCGTCGCGTTTCAGCGCGTCGGGCGCTACCACCGGGAAGATGCAGGGGCCGCATGAGCTTTGAGGTTCAAAGCCCAATCCATCATGACAGTCTTGCGGATGTTCTGGAACGGATCCTTGACAAGGGGATCGTGATCGCGGGCGATGTCTCGATCTCTCTGGTCGGAATCGAACTGCTTACGATCCGCCTCCGGCTGCTGGTCGCAACCGTCGACAAGGCAAAAGAGCTTGGCATCAACTGGTGGGAATCCGATCCCCGGTTAAGCGCTCAGACCACGCTGCCCGAACCCGAGACCGACACCCAAAAGTTGCTTGAACGGATCGCAAATCTGGAAAGCGCTCTGGCGAGCCGCCCGGATCTGAAGGAGATACCGCAATGACCGAGGGACCGAAATCCGGGCCGAAAAACACAGCCAATACCCTCGACCTCCGTCTGGACGGGCTGTTGGGGGAACTGGGCCGCGCCGTGAGCGAGATGGTGGAACGGCTCGAATCCGGCGCCGGCGAAGTCACGCGCGAGCAAAGCTTCGACACGGGTCGCGGGCCGGTGAAGGCGCAAGCCGGGATCCGCATCCGTATGGGCGGGGTCGAGGTTCAATCCGACACAGCCCCTTCTGCCAGGCGGCCCACGCAACCGGCGGCGGAAACGCCGCCCTCCGCCCCGAAGCCACGCGACCTGACCGGCACCATCCTTGAAGAGGACGGTATATGGAGCCTTAGCGCCGATTTGCCCGGCGTCAGCGAAGAGGATCTGACCCTGAACGCCGAGGACGGGCAGCTGATTGTCACCGCGACCGCCCGCGGCAGACAATATGTCGGGCGCTTTCCATTCCCCGAGGGGTTGCGCACCAGCGATCTCACCGTCTCGCTGCGGCACGGAATTCTCGACCTGACCGCGCCGCTATCCAAGGGAGTCGCGACATGATCTATCTCTACGGCCTGCTTGATCCCATGGCGGAGCTGGGGGATACCGTTGCGGAGACACTGACAGGTGTGACCGGCCCGATTGAGGTCACCCGGCTTCCCGAGGGCTATCTTTTTTACGGGCCTCATGACGGCAGCGAGATCCTCGCAAAGCGGCGCAACCTGCTGGCCCATGCGCGGGCGCTCGAAGCGATGATTGGCCTTGGAACCGTCCTGCCCATGCGGTTTGGCATGTTCGCCGCGACGGTTGCGGAGGTCGCGGAGATGCTGCGCGGGCAATCGGATCAGATCGCCGCGCAGATCGCAAAGCTTCGCGGCCTGGTTGAAGTTGGGGTGCGAATCTCGTTCGACCGCAAGGACGCCTTGAACGCCATGGTCGAAGAAGCGCCCGCGCTGAAGGCCGAGCGGGAGCGGTTGTTGCGGGCCAGGCGCGGCGGGCATTTCGAACAGGCGGAGTTCGGACGGCGACTTGCAGAGGCATTGGAACGTCGCAGAACGAATGTTCAAAAAGAGCTGCTCGCGGGCCTGGCGCCCCTGGTTTCGGACCACGTCCTGCGCGTGCCCGAAGATGACGCCCAGGTGATTTCGGCGGACGTCCTGATCGACGAACACGCACAGGCCGACTTTTCACAGGCCATCGCCCGGCTGGCCGACGCTTGCGGGTTCGCGCCGGGGTCGGAACCGCAAATCCGACTGGTCGGGCCGGTTCCGCCCTATAATTTCGTGCGCCTTTTCCTTGGCAGCCCCGCGGTGGAAGTGGCCTGATGGGCATCCTCTCCACCTTGTTGCTCTTGCCGCTCAAAGGGCCCGCGGATAGTGCCCTTTGGGTGGCCAAACAGGTCGCCGACGCGGTCGATCAGGAGCGGAACAGCCCGACGGCCATCAAGGCGGCCCTGACCGAGGCAGAGCGAAAGCTGATCTCGGGGGAGATGTCCGAGGAAGAATACGACATCCTTGAAACGGAGTTGTTGCGGCGTTTGAAGGCCCTGGCGGGATGAGCGATCTGCCCCTCAAAGTTGTTGTGGCAGAGGCGGACGGGCGCGGTCTGATCCGGCTGGCGCGGCGTAGGATGCTTCGGATGTCCCTCGCACCGGGTGACCTGGTCCGGGTGGTCGGTCAAAACGCCTCGCATGGTCGTGTGGTCCCCGGGTCAGTGCCGGAAGATATCGCCGAGATCGACCCGGAACTTGCCCATAATGCCGGCCTGTCCGCGGGTTCTGTGGTCGAGGTCGCGGCGGTGACCCTGCCAAAGCTGGACACGCTGCTTCTTCGGGTCCAGGGGGCCGGATTCGTGCGGGCGGGTGACCTGAAGGACGCGCTCTTTGACATGGCGCTGAGTGTCGGGGACGTGTTTCCGGTCCCGCTGCCCGCGGGCCAGAAGACGAAGGTCGAGGTTTTGGCCCTGCATCCGGCCCCGGCCGGTGTACTGGCGGAAACGACCGCGCTTTCGATGGAAACGCCCGACCCGGCGCTGGGCTACGGTGGCATCGGCGGGTTGAACGAGCAGATCGCCCGGGTGCACGAGATGATTGCCGCACCGCTTCTGCGGCCGGATCTGTTTGAGCGTCTCGGGATCTCCGCCCCCCGCGGGGTGCTTTTTGTCGGCCCGCCCGGCTCTGGCAAGACCTTGCTCGCGCGCGCGGTCGCCGCAAGAACCAAGGCCGCGTTTTTCCACATCAATGGGCCGGAGGTTATCACCAAGCATTACGGCGACAGCGAAGCGGCCCTGCGCAAGACCTTCACGGCCGCCGAGAAATCCGCGCCTTCGATCATCTTCATCGATGAGATTGACGCGATCGCGCCGTCCCGGTCCGGCCTGTCGGATGAAAAACAGGTGGAACGCCGCGTGGTTGCGCAACTCTTGACCTTGATGGACGGGCTGTCCGATCGCGGGCAGATCGTGGTGATGGCGGCGACGAACCTGCCGGATTCGCTTGATCCCGCGCTGCGGCGGCCCGGACGGTTCGACCGGGAGATTGCCTTCAAGACCCCGACCGTCGATCAACGATGCGACATTCTCCGGGTCCAGCTTGAGAAGGCGCCGCTGGCGGCGGATGTGGATGTGCGGCGCGTGGCCGAGGCGGCGCATGGCTATGTCGGGGCAGACCTTGCCGCCCTTGCACGAGAGGCGGCGGTTGCCGCACTTGCGCGAAGCGTGAGGGAGGCCGGGGGCGAAGCGAATGTCAGGGTCGAAGACCTCTGCGTGACCCAGGCGGATTTCGAGCATGGCCTCGCGGTGACCGCGCCAAGCGCCTTGCGGGCTACATCGGTGGAATCCGGGCCGGTGTCCTGGGCGGATGTGGCCGGCATCGACGACGTGAAAGAGACGCTGAACCGGGCCGTCATGTGGCCGATGCAGCACCGCAAGCTGTATGATGACCTGCGTGTCGCGCCCACACGGGGAATTCTGCTGGTCGGCCCCCCGGGGTCCGGGAAAACCCTGCTGGCGCGCGCCCTGGCGGCCGAGACGGACATGAACTTCATCGCGGTCCGGCCGCCCCGGCTGCTGTCGCAGTATTTTGGCGAGGCGGAACGCGCGGTCGCCGAGGTGTTCAACACCGCCCGGGCCTCTGCCCCGTCCATCTTGTTTTTCGACGAACTCGACGCGCTGGCGCCCCGGCGTGGTGGCAAGGATCCGGTTCTGGACCGGCTTGTGGCGCAGCTGCTGATGGAGCTGGACGGGCTGCAGGCCAACCGACAGGTCCTCGTGCTGGCCGCAACCAACCGGCCGGCGGCCATCGACCCTGCCCTGACGCGTCCCGGCCGGTTCGACACCGTGATTGATCTGCCCCTGCCCGATGCGCCCGCGCGCCGCGCCATTCTGGCGGTGCATCTGGAGGGGCGCGCCGGTGCCAGCGATCTCGACCTGGAACGTTTGGCCGCGGCGACCTCTGGCTTCACGGGGGCGGATCTGGCGGCTTTGGTCGCCGACGCCGCGCGCCTGGCCTTGTCGCGCATCGTGGAGGGTGGCGGCCGGGTCAAACCCGAAATTTCCGGCGCCGACATGGCCAACGCCTTGATGATGCTTCAGGAAAGCCACAGGCGGCGCCGGGACGATCACATCAAGGAGATTGCCGCATCATGAAGACTTACGACTTGATCGCGCTTCTCAAGGCACCGCCGGGCGGGGTCTCGACGGAAGGCCTCGACATTGTGAGCCATGCGGGGTTTTCAGCGGTGCTTTGCCCCATGTCGTCCGGTCCGTTCTGGAAGCTGGGACGCAAGCGCCTGCTGGACGGAAGCGTGCGCCGGCAACAGATCATCGAAAACCTCATGCAATATGGCCCGGTCGTGCCGGTGCTGCCGGGCACAAAGATCACGCTCCGCGATGTGCCTGGGATGATCGCGTCGAACCTGGCGCTGCTGGATCGTTTGCACGGCGACCTGGACGGCTGCGTCCAATTCCAGGTCACCGTGGAATGGAACGAGGACGGGGCGGCAGAGCGGTTCGGGTTTGACACTTTCGAGGCCCGGCGCGAGACAGCGCGAGACCTGTCGACCCAATGCGCCGATCTGTTGGATCGAGTCGCCCTGGAACGGCTGGAAATGCCGATTGCGGGCGCTGCGATCTCAAACAATGCCGTGCTGATAGAGGCTGCGCGGGAATCAGATCTCGATACCGCCGTGGAGGCCATCGACTCGATCTGGAGCGAGGGGTTGCGCATTCGCCAGGTGGGGCCGTCCCCGGCCGTGTCCTTTGCCAGCGTTGGCCTGCGGCGAGCAGATCGCGCCGACATTGACGCGGCGCTGAAGAATTTCGGTCTGTCCCAGGTCCCGGATCCGGAACGCTTGCGACCGCTGCGGCGCGAGGCTTTGCGCAACGCCGCCGAGGCGGAGCGCGCGCGGATAAAGCGGAACGCGGAAATCCTGGTGGCCGCCTATGACAGCGGGTCCGCAAAAGGCCCGCTGCACCTTGCCTTTGTCTGGCGCGAGGGGCGCAGCAATGCCACAGACATCAGCCTGAAGGAGGTGGCATGACCTCCAAACTACTCCTCGGCCTGACAACCGCCCAATCGCCCCAGCCAAACAATGCGCCGCCACATGACAGGATAGAGGCCGGCGGATTTGTGGCCATTTCCATCGACGTCGACCCCCGGGAGGCCGAGTCGGAGAGCCGATTTCTGTCCTGGCTGGAGGCGCAAAGCCTGATCCTGTCCAGCTACGCGGCGCGCGGCGACGTGCTGCCGGTTGCCATGGGGGCGGTGTTTTCCTCTGCGGCGGCCCTGGCGACCCATGTCGCGGGCAATGCGGATCGCTTTGCCGGACCGTGGGAAAAGCTATCGGGGAAATGCCAATACGATTTCCATATCCATCCCACCGCCGCCCCGTGCCCGGGACCTGACCGGGCAAGCGACACAGGCGCCCGCTTTTTGAAAGCCCGTAAGCAGATGCGGGATGCCCGGGCCAACCGCTCCACCGCCCGAAGCCAGGCCTTGCGGGAAATGGGCGCGCAGCTTGCGATGAACGCCGAGGCGGTGAAACAGATCACCTGCAAGGGCGGCGAAAGGACCGCCGCCTTCGCGGTCTTGCTTTCGCGCAACGCGGTGCCCGAGGTCCTGGCCTGGGCGGCCGAGCAGGATGACGCTTTGCGGGCGCTCGACCTGCGCCTCAAGATGATCGGCCCCTGCCCGCCCTTTGGATTTGCGGCGCTGGACCCTTAGAATGTCTGACGGATTTCAGTTCGAATTTGCCTCTGGCGAACAGGCCCTGCTCAGCAACGACAACAGACTTGTCGATCTGGTCGATGGCCTGTTGGATCATGGCGTGGTGGTTCGGGGCGAGGCCTGGATCACCGTTGCCAATGTGGATCTGGTCTTCGTCGGTCTTGAGCTCGTTCTGGCAAATCCGGACACGATCCGTGGCAAGCGCGCGACGGGATGATACTGTTGGGTTGGTCATATCAGGGGGCCCGGCCTCCCGCCGCATGCGGCGGGGTTGATTTGGGCGGGCTGCGCATTCTTTACCGCGAGGCTCGGGCGGGGGGCGCGTCGCGCGATCTAATCGCGGACCAGATCGCCTGCCTGAAAACCTGCGAGAGCTTCGTGCCGGGCAATCCGGCCTCCCAGACCCCTGTTGATAGGGCGCTTGAGTGGACCGGCCTGCACCTCGCGCAGATTCACCAGAAACTGGAGCTGTTGCACGGGTGGCAGCAGTTCACCCTCGCTTGCAGGATACCGCCCGGCCCGTCTTGCATGCACAAAGGCTCCTGGCTGCGGAACAGGGCGGCTCAATTGGGTGCTGCGCAAGCCCAGCAAGACAGGATCCGGGATGGCCTCGTTGCGCTCTTCATGCCGTTCCGCGACATCCCTGTCCGGTTCCGAAACGCGCCGTCCCGGATCGATGTCGATCTGCTGGACCGCAGCGACCCGGCCCGGTCGCGGATCGCGGACTTGGAACAGACCCTCAGAACCCATGGCGCAGGCCTGCTGCCGGCGTGCCAGATGCTGCTCGCCGGCCCTTTCCCGGCCCTTGGCTTCACGGATTTGGAGACGTTGACGTGACTGCACCGGATATCTCGCTCGACCCACAGGACATTGTGCGGTTCGTATCGGCGGCGAGCGATCGCAACGGCAAGATCCGCATTGATCCGGAGACAGTCGAGCAGGATCTTGGCCGGCTTGTCCTCGGCTTGATGGAATTCTTGCGCCAACTCATGGAGTTGCAGGCGATCCGGCGGATGGAGAATGGCCAGCTGACGTCGGAAGAAGAAGAACGCGTTGGCGACACGTTGATGAAAGCGGAAAACGCCATCCACGGCGTCGCACGGCAGTTCGGCTTGACGCCCGAGGATCTGTCGCTCGATCTTGGCCCGCTGGGGCGCACGGTGTAGACGAGGGCGGCTGGGGCACGGACAAAATCCGGCCCAAACCGCGCCCTGGCCGTCTGGACTGCCGCAGCCCCGTCCTGATTCGGCCCCCCTTAAGGGCGCCACGCGGCCCTTGGCAACGTTGCAAGACCATGCAAATGCCCGGACACGCATGTCCGTCGCCATCTCGTGCGGGGTCATTCTAGGGTGACTATGGTTCTGATGCGGCCCGGCCCCGGGCCCTGCGAATGGATCACACCCGATCTTGCGATCAAGCGCCGTCCTTGGCGCGGTCTCAACCGTGGCTCCGGCCGGACCTGTCTGTATCGAAACCGCGACCTTCGCGGGCCGCAAAGGGGCTGCCAGACGTTAGAATCGGACAGCCCCCAGGATCTTTCTTTGGCCCTAGGCCGCAGCGGGATCGACCGTAAGGCCCACCGCTTCTGCATATTTCAGCCAGCTTTCGATCGATGCAACCACCGCGCGCACTTCAATCGCGATCAGTTCGATCCCCACGAGCGAAACACGCACGTAGGCATCAATCACGATGCCTTTGTCCAGGATCCGGTCGACCACTTCGGCGATGGAGGCCGACGCGACACTTTTTTCAATTGCCATGTCTTCGTTCCTCAATTTGACAGGTTTCAGCCGCTTTGGTCGGCGGCAAAGGGTCAATACCCTCAAAGTCACTAATTCCTTATGAAGCCATCAGATAATTAGCCATGCTGGAGCGCAAAGCTGGCAATTCGGCACCTGTGGGAAACCCGGGGGCCGGAAATTTCGCGCGGGTTGCCGCGATACCGGGGTCAGGGACAGCGCAAAGCGGGCCGATTTGCCGATGGCCGAACGACGGAGCGGCCCCAGGGGCGCGGTCACACCGGCCTCGGCCCGCGCCGCCTTGGCGCCGGGCAGCCGCAACCGCAAGCCGCCCGGGCGATCTGTGGTGACACCGGGGCGTCACTCCCGGCGCGGATCATGGTACAGGCCCGCCGGGGCCGCGCTGGCCGACCCCACGGCACCGGTCGCTGCGCCCCCTACAGCGGCCAGGAAAGGGCTATCCTGTTCTTGCCGATGTCCCCCACTGCGCCGGCGTTCCGGGCCGCACAAGGCCCCTGCCACAGCGCTCTGGCCGGGGCGTCCCCCGCCGCGCGACCGTTGTCAAAGGCACACAGTCGGCGGCAACAGCCGCAGGGCCGCCGCCCAGCGCCGCGTCTTGGGAACGCCTGAAACAGGCCTTATCCACGGCGGCTCGGGACTCCCTGGCAATGCTCGGCCCGCCCGCGCCCCGAGGCCGTGTTTGCGTAGAAGGACGCGGCCGGGGCGCGGGTGAAACTCAATTGAGTGCTGGAGCGCGTCGCGTCAATTTGAACTCAAAACACTCTGCCTCTCGCTCCTCCTCGAACGGGATATCTTGAAGCACCGTGGGTCCAATCAAACCCCACATGCTCCAATGCGCGCCGTGATCAGCCAGCGCACCCCGCGCCACCATCACGCCCTCCCTCGCTACCCGGACGTTTCTCGAATCAGACCGACAGCAAGCTTAAAGTGAGAAAATATCCGTAATTCTCATTAAGTTGAGGGCTAGAAGCAATTCATCACCTTAATCGCAAATTTTTCACAAAACACAACCGCCCGTGTTTTTGCGATCATTTTGCGCAAAAATGAGATAAATGCACCCTTGTCACCCGCCCAAACTGGACCGCTCGACACGGAGCAAGGGCTCACAGGATCGATTTCAGATAGGCAAGCGAGGCTTCAAAGTCCCCCTCGCGGTGCGGGATCCGGGCCGCCTCCAGCGCGAGGGTGCCGTCGTAGCCCATCGCCTTCAGCGCCGAGATCTGCCCGGCGATGTCGGTCACGCCGGTCCCGTAATGCTGCCAGACCATCTTGCCGTCGATGATCTGCCCGTCCTTCAGATGTACGTTGCGGATGAAGGGCTTCAGCTTTTCGAAACCGGCCTCGAACGTGGTCTGTTCGGCCTCGTAGAGATTGCCGGTGTCCCAGACATAGCCGAAGCTCGGGCGATCGACGGACTGAAGCAGCGCAAGGCAGGCGTCGCTGGTGTCGGCCCAGGTGCCGGGCAGGTTTTCCAGTTGCACGTCAAATCCACGGCTGGCAGCGCTCTCGGTCACGTCGCGCAGCAGATCGACGACCTGGGCGAACTCTGCCGCGTCATTGGAACCGCGCTGGGGCGCAAAGGTGATCAGCGTCGTCGTGCCCAGCTTTTCGGCCATCTCCAGGCTCATCGACCAAAGCTGGTTTTTGTGGATCTCGATCAGGTCGGACCCGACCCGCGCGCCGATGAACAGGCCCGGAGACGCGGCGGAATAGCTGATGCCATAGGCTTGCCGCGCGCCCTTCAACACCTCCCAGGCGTGGCCCGACAGCAGGGGAAAGCGCTTGCCCTCGACCGTGCGGGCCTCAAAGATCGTGATGCCGGCCTCCACGGCGGTCTTGAGGATCGTTTGCAATGTGTCCGGGGCGGTCAGCGGCGCGACTTCATTGGTGACGGCGGCGATTTTCATAGGGGGCAGGCTTTCTTTTAAGATGTTTGCAAGACTCGTCCGGAACGGGCCGATTGCGGGGGCTGGGGCGCTATTTGTTGCCGGTCAGGATCACCTCGTCGCCCTCCCGCTTCGCCGTGCGCAACCCGCCCGGCACCTGCAGCGTCGGCAAAAGCTCGATCATCGCGATATTCACATATTGCGGGGCGCCCACCGCATATTCCACCGCATCGGCGA
Organism: uncultured Maritimibacter sp.; assembly: GCA_964352155.1. Lineage (GTDB taxonomy): Bacteria > Pseudomonadota > Alphaproteobacteria > Rhodobacterales > Rhodobacteraceae > Psychromarinibacter. Next base: position 32,185 of record CAYGRI010000009.1, read on the forward strand.
TGTCCGAGACCTGCGGCATCTCGAAGCCTTCGAAATACTTCCGCTTGGCCTCTGCCGGATCGATCTTTTCGACGATCGCGAAGATGTCGGTTTCGACGCGGCCTGGGCTGATCTCTGTCACCCGCACCCGGCGGCCAAAGGCATCGACCCGCAGCTGACGCGACACCGTGTGCATCGCCGCCTTGGTCGCATGATAGGCGATGTGGCCGCCGAATTCGTACTGCCCGGCCAGCGAGGTGATGTTGATGATATGCCCCTTGTCACGCGCCATCATGCCCGGCAGCAGCATCCGCGACAATTGCAGCGCGGCGCGCAGGTTGACGTCGATCTGTTCGTCGATGTCGAAAGCATCCGATTGCAGGATGCTACCGGGGCGCGACACGCCAGCGTTGTTGACCAGAACATCGATGTCCAGCCCGCTGACCAGATCGCTAACCGCGTCGGTATCGGTGATGTCGATCTCGTGGGGCACGACCCCGCAGGCCGCCTCGAGCTCTTTCAGCTTGGCGCCGTTGCGGGCCAGCCCGTGCACCGTCAGCCCCTTGGCCGCAAGGCGCTCGGCGATGCCTCGACCCATCCCTCCGGAGGCGCCAGTGACGAGTGCGGTCTTGTAATCGGAAAACGGCATAATGGTATTCTTTCTCTTGGCGGATTGGAGTCGGGTCCGGTGTCAGCCCTGGCGTGACAACGGGGTGAGAGTGCTGCCTTTTTCGGCAAGGGCGGCGCGCAGGCGGCGCGCAAGATCGACGGCGCCGGCTGTGTCGGAATGGACGAGGATGGAGTGCACCGGCATCGGGATCACCGCGCCGTCGATGGTTTCGATCTGCGCGGTCTCGACCACCTGCAACACCCGGGCCACCACGGTCTCGGGGTCATGGAGCACCGCGCCGGGCAAGGCCCGGGGGGCGAGTTGCCCGTCGGCGGTATAGGCCCGGTCGGCCAGGAACAGGCGGTGACAGCGCCCGCCCTGGGCGAGGGCCGCCTGTTCCAGCGCGCTGCCGGGCAGGACCAGAAAGGCGATGTCCGGGTCGAAGGCATGTGTGGCCGCCGCCACGGTTTGGGCGATGGCGGCATCGGCGCTGGCCAGATTTCCCAGCGCCCCATGCGGGTTCATATGGGTGATCCGGTGACCCGCCCGCCGCGCCAAACCGTCCAGCGCGCCCAGTTGGTACAGGATGTGGCATTCAAGCTCGGCCAGATCCATGTCCATCTTGCGGCGGCCAAAGCCCATGCGGTCGGGAAAGCTGACATGCGCGCCCAGATCAACGCCATGTTCCCTGGCCAGTCGCACGGTGCGGTCCATGATCACCGGGTCGCCCGCATGATAGCCGCAGGCGACATTGGCTGAGCTGACAAGCTGCATCAGCGCCGCATCGTCGGCGATGCTGTAGGGGCCAAAGCCCTCGCCCATGTCCGAATTGATGTCGATCTTCATGTTTCCGTTTCCACAGTGAACAGAATATCCCCGGCGCCGACCGCCTGACCCTCGGCGGGCAGAGGCCCGGCAAGCTGGCCCGAGGCCGCCGCCACGCAGACAAAACGCAACGGCCCGACGGCGACATAGCCAACAGGCTCGCCCAGGATCACCGGCGCGCCGACCTCCAGCCCGGGCAACCCGTCATCCGCGCCGCGCGGGTGAAACAGGCCGGAGGCGGGGCTGGCAGAGGGCACAACCACCGCGGCCCGCCCCGCACCCGCGCCCGGTGCGCGCACCAGGCGCAGAGCATAGCCGTTGCCCTTGACTTCGAGCGTCATGACGCCGTTGGCCACCATGGTTCCGGCCAGACGCCTGACGTGATCGGGTTTCAGCATGTCAGGCCCAACTCGCGTCTTGCGCCAGCGCCTCGGCCCGCGCCTGTCGGATCGTGGCAAAGGCGGCCTCTTGCGCCCGCAAAGACTCCGCGGCCTCGGACAGCAGGACGGAACGGAACCGGATCCTGTTGCCCGGGCGGGCCTGCCCCATGCGCCACAGATCGGCTTCGACGATCGCGGCGATCTTGGGGTATCCGCCCATCGTGGCCGAATCCGCCAGTTGAATGATCGGTTGCCCGCCGCCCGGCACCTGGACGATCCCCGGCACGATCCCGTGAGACCGCAACTCTCCGGTGCTGGCGCGCGTCAGGACCGGACCGTCCAGGCGATGCCCCTGCCGGTCGTTCTGCCGCGTGACCAGATAGGGTTCCGACCAGAAGGCGGCGCGGGAGGCGGCGTCGAAACTGCCATGTTCAGTGGAGGGGAGCGCCCGAAGCTGGATCTCTTCGCCCGAGGGCAGGTTGAACGCGGGCAGCGACAGGCTCAGCCCCGCCGGCGGCAGGGGCGGGTCGATGCGGGACAGCGGGCGCAGCAGATCGTCCCGCGCCAGCACGCGGCCCTCGTGGCCGCCGAAGGCTTCGCGCAATTGCGTGCTGCGCGAGCCCAGGATCTCTGGCACGTCGAGGCCGCCGGGCACCGCCAGATAGACCCGGGCGCCCTGGCGGATCGGGCCCAGGTCCAGAACCTCGCCCGCCCCCGCCATCCCGGCGAACACGCGCGGCAGGGGGCGCCCCCCCAGCCGGGCACCACAGGCGGCCCCGGCGATGGCAAAGGCCTGCCGCGTGTCAAAGCGAAACTGCGCCGGGGTCAGCGGAATTTCCAGCGTGGCGGCATTGGCATCGTTGCCCAGCAGGATGTTCGCCAGCCGATGCGCGACAGGATCCATCGCACCAGCGCGGCCCAGCCCCTCGAACCAATGCCCGTCGCGGCCAAGGTCCTGCACCGTCGCCAGCGGCGGGATCGACACCACCCGGATCATGCCGCCACCCCGCCGACGGGGCGGAATCGGATGCGATCCCCGGGCTTTAGCAGCGAGGCGGGGCGCCGCAGCGGATCAAAGAACCGGACCTCGGCGGTGCCGATGGTGTTCCAGCCGCTTGGCCCGGCAGAGGCCGACACCCCGGTCTGCAACCCGGCCAGCGACAGCGACCCGCCCGGCAGCCGGGTCAGCGGCACCTTGCGGCGCTGTGTCTCCAGCCTGGGATCGAGCCCGCCCAGATAACAATAACCCGCATGGCTTCCCACGGCATAGACCGTATACTCCGGCGCGGCATGCATGCGCACAACCTCTTGCACGGAAAGGCCGGTCATCTCGGCGACATCGGCAAGATGCGGGCCGCCTGCCCCGCCATAGTGGATGTCGATCTCCAGCAGCGTGCCGTCCACATCCTTGCGAATCCCGCTGCGCCACAGAGCGTTGAGGTCGCTGGCCAGCGTCTCCAGCGTGACCGGAATCCGGTTCAGCAGCAGGGTCAAATTGGTCATGCCCGGCACCGCCTCGCGGACAGAGGCCCAGCCCCCCGCCGCATCGGCCATCGCCCAGAACCGCTGCTGATGGGCCAGATCGAAGGGGCAATCGACCTGAAACAGCACGGCCCGGCTGCCGATGACGCTCAAGGTGCCGTCTGCCATCCTACGCCCCCGCCGCAGGGTTCCGGCACATACGGCGCCTGGCGCAGATGCGTGCGAAACGGGTCAGTGGTGATGCGGCCATGAAGGTTCGGGATCCAGAGGTGTCGGTGCCCGGGGAGGTTAACATTCCGCCACTCCGATGATGTCAGAGCGGTTTCGGATGACAGGCCGCCAGGCATCGCCAAACCCGATCACGTCAGATCGACAGCTTGTTATCGCGCGGCGCCTGGGCTCTTTATCATCGCGCAACTACCGGCGCGGCATCCGTCATCGGCCCCGCCCCGTCGCAGCCGACCGAACCCTTACGAGGATCTTGAATGCCCCATATCATCACGAAAATCGACCGCGCCGCCCCGGCGGATGTCGCCGCGCTGGCCAAATTCGGCAGCGCCACGATTCACGAGGCTCAGGGCCGTCTTGGAGCACTCAGTTCCCGGATCAAACCGATTGACCGGTCGATGTCGCTGTGCGGCCCGGCCTTTACCGTGGTCTGCGCCCCGCGCGACAACATCATGCTGCAACTGGCGATCCATTATGCCCAGCCAGGCGATGTCATCGTCGTTTCGGCCGCCGAATATGCCGAGGCGGGCAGCTTTGGGGATGTGTTGGGCAATGCCTGCGTCGCCAAGGGGATCGCGGGCGTGGTGACTGACACCGGCGTGCGCGACACCAAAGAGCTGATCGCCCTGGGCCTGCCGGTGTTCTCGCTGAGCGTCTGCATCAAGGGCACGGTGAAAGAGACGCTAGGCCAGGTGAACGGCCCGATCGTCATGGGCGACGAGCTGATCCGTCCGGGCGACGTGATCCGGGGCGATGCCGATGGCTGCGTGATGGTGCGGCGCGAGGATGCGGCCGAGGTGGCGCGCAAGTCCGCCGAGCGCGAGGCCGCCGAGGCGGGCTATATCGAGGCCTACAAGTCCGGGCGCACGATCATCGACGTGTGCAACCTGGAGGCGGTGCTGAAGGCCAAGGGTCTGACGACCGACCTCTAACCCAGCCCCACGCGCAGAAAAGGCCGCCCGGGTTGGGCGGCCTTTTACGTTTTACGCCCCAACACCTGACCGGGCCGAGCCTTGCGGTCGTCAAAGTCGGTTTCTTCTTTCTTGGCAGAATGTTACACAGGACTTTTCACACGAGTCCAACGCCTGGAGGCACATGGTTTTACGCGTCGAAACCAGAAAATTGCGTAGGCTTCACGCTCCGCCCGACTGCGAAACGAGAAGGTTTCATACTCATCCCAACAGCAGGTTCGGTAGGAACGACACGATCCCCGGGAACACCGTCAGAAGGATCACGAACCCGATCATGATCAACAGGAACGGAAGCGTCACCCGCGCGATATAGCCGGTACTGCGCCCGGTGATGTTCTGGATCACCACGAAGTTGAAGGCCACGGGCGGCGTGATCTGCGCCATCTCGACCACCAGCACCATGAAGATGCCGAACCAGACCTTGTCAAAGCCGGCCGCCTCGACCAGCGGCAGCACCACCGGCAAGGTGGTGGCGATCATCGAAAAGCCTTCCAGCGCAGTGCCCAGGATCAGATACAGGGTGATCAGGGCCAGGATCAGCATCAGCGGCGACAGATTCCAGCCGGTGACCACTTCGGCGACGGCGGCGGGAATGCCCAGGGTCGAGGTGACATTGCCCAGAATCGCGGCGCCCAGAATGATGATACCCATGACAGAGCATGTCTGCACCGCCCCCAGAAACACATCCCGGAACTGGCGCAGGGTCATGCCACCCTGCGACAGCGACACGGCGAAAGCCCCGGCGACGCCCAGGGCGGCGGCTTCGGACGGGGTAGCAAGGCCGCCGTACATCGAGCCCAGAACGCACAGGATCAGGAACAGCGCGGGCGCCAGCTCTCGCAGCGCGGCAAAGCGGGCGCTTAGCGGCATATGGCGCAGGGCGCGCTCGGATTCAGGCACCAGATCGGGGCGCATCGTGGTGCGGATCATGATGAAAGCCGCAAAGACCCCCGCCAGCAGCATCCCCGGGATGAAACCGGCGGTGAACAGGCGCAGCACAGATTCGTTCGCCAGAACGCCATACATGATCATCACGGTCGAGGGCGGGATCAGAAAGCCCAGCGTCCCGGCCCCAGCCAGGCTGCCAATGGCGATATCGGGCGAATAGCCCCGCGCCAGCAGCTCTTTTAGCGTCATCCGCCCGACAACCTGGGTGGTGGCGGCCGACGAGCCCGAGATCGCGGCAAAGATCGAACAGCCGATCACGTTGACATGCAGCAGCCGCCCCGGCAGCAGCCCCGCCCAGGGCGCCAGCCCCGAAAACAGCGCCTGCGAGATCCGGGTGCGGAACAGGAATTCACCCATCAGGATGAACAGCGGCAGCGCCACAAGATCGGGCGTTGTCAGGATGTTATAGGCAAATTGCGGAAACAGCCGATCAATCGGCAGTCCCGTGAACAGCCAGACCAGGCCAATCGCCGTGGCCAGCAGCGCCACGCCGATCCAGGCACCGGCGGCCAAAGTGCCAAACAAAAGGCCAAAGAGGCTAGCGACGATCGCGCCCATGACGAAGAGTCCTTGTCCGAAAGATCACAGATCCGCCACAGGCGGCTATTCAATAGCGCTTTGGGCGCCGAGGTCGGGATTGTTCGCAGGCTGTCCGGCAAAACAGGTGATCAGCCGCGCAACCATTTGAAACGCCAGCATTCCCATCCCCAGGGTCAGCACCGCGCGCGGGATCCACAGCGGTGTATAGCTCGCCTCGGACACCTCGCCGTAGCCGTAGGTGCGGATGGTGAACTCTGCCAGCCACAGCGTCAGAGAGACGGTCACGACCGAGCCCAGAGCACTAGAAAGAACTTCCAGCACCTTGGCGCGCAAGGATTTGCCGTCCGAGATCAGCAGCGAGACCCGCAATTGCAGCCCCGCCCGCAGGGTCAGCCCCGATCCCAGCAGGAAGGCGGCCCCCATCAGATAGGCGCTGTATTCCCAGCCGATGCCGGTGCCCGTTGGAAAAACGGGGAAATGCCGGCCCAGAAAGGCCAGGATCGTGTCGATCAGAACCAGAAGGGTCAGCCCGGCGAGACATCCCGCAGCGAGCCAGGCGCTCGCCAGTGCGGCAATGTCTGCGGCCCGTTGCAGGGCCGCAGCAAACCCACCGAAGCGTGTCGCAGCAATGGCGTTTGGTGGGGTTCTCATGGGGTCAGATCACTTCGACGCTTTGAAGGCGTCGACGATCGGAACCGAGGCCGGCACACGCTCGAAGAAGGCGGCCTGCACATCCGTGGCGCGGTCGCGGATCTGGACGATCAGCTCATCCGACAGAGGCACCAGGGTCATGCCGTTTTCGGTCATGGTCTTGATGCTGTCCAGATCGCCCTGGGCCGACACCTCCCAGAAGCCCGGCTCAAGCTCGGCGGCCACTTTCTCGATGGCGGCCTGATTCTCCGCTGACAGCGCGTTCCACTTATCCATGTTGATGGTCACGGCGTTCGACCCCCACGTGTGGTTGGTCGGGTAGATATATTCGAGGAATTCCCAGAACTTACCGTCGACACCAGAGGTGGCAGAGGTGGCCACCCCGTCGACCCGGCCCGAGGCCAGAGCGGGGATCAATTCGCCCCATGGCATCACGACGCCGTCCATGCCGATGGCGGTGACGATGTCGACGGTGTTCTTGTCGGCGCCGCGCACGGGAATGCCGCGGAAATCCTCGATGTCTTCCACCAGGACCTTGAGATAGACGTATTGCGCCGGCGAGGGCACCATGTAGAGGATCTTCTGGTTGTACTTCTCGGCCAGCGCCTCGAATTCGGGACGCAGGAAGGCGTGGTATTCCTTCAGCTCGTCCATCGAAGACACCAGGAACGGCACGCCTTCGGCCCCGAACAGCGGGTTCTGACCGACCTGCTGGCTGATGTTGATATCGGCCATGTCGACCAGCCCGTCGCGCACCGCCGACAGCTGATCCGGACCCTTGAAGCCGAGCGCGCCACCGGCCGTGACCGTGATGACGACTTCGCCATTGGTGGCTTCCTTCACCTTTTCGGCAAAGACCTTGGCGTTCTCGACCTGAAAATTCCCATCGGGAAGAACGTCGGAAAAGCTAAGCCGCGTTTCGGCGTTTGCAATCTGGGTTATCGCCAGGCAGGTCGCAGCGCCCAGACAGATTGCCTTGAATATTTGCATCGCAGGTCTCCATGTAAACTCGCGTGTTCGCTCGATTCTTTGCGCAGAGTCACAGGCACGCAAGGGGTCGAGAAATCGCATCATTGGTTAATCGCGAGCAATTGGTAGCGTCTGGGCAAAAAGGCGCAAAAGACATTGTTCGTCTGATATAATCGCGATTGGCTATGAAAGCGCGTGCTTGCGCTTGGCCCCGCGCAGGACGATGATGATCCACAGCCCGCAGGAAGACCGCACACCATGGACCTCAGACGACTCTACGCCTTTGTCAAGATCGTCGATATCGGCAGTATCACCCGGGCGTCGTCGGTTTTGCACATCGCCCAGCCCGCGCTGAGCCAGCAGATTGCGGCGCTGGAAACCCATTTCGGCCGGCCGCTCCTGTTGCGCTCGAAACGCGGGGTTGCGCCGACCGAGGCGGGCAAGGTTTTCTATAAGCATTGCCAGCTGATCCTGCGGCAGATGGATCAGGCAGAGCTGGACATCAACAGCGCCAGCACCGAGGTGTCGGGGTTCGTGTCGGTGGGTCTGGCGCCGCTGAGCCTGGGGTCGCTGCTGGCGACCCAACTGATGAAGACAATTCGGCGTGAGCATCCCGGCATCGTCTTACATATTAACGAGAATGTGGGCGGCGTGATCAGCGAACTGATCATGACCGGCAAGATGGATCTGGCGTTGATCTATGATCCGGGCGGGATTCCAGGGGTCTCGTTCGAGCCGGTGCAGACCGAAGAGCTGTACTTCGTAACAATGCAGCCGCGCGACGCGGAGGAGATCGAGTTCGAAGAGGCCGTGGCGGGGTCCCTGATCCTGCCCAGCCCCATTCACACCGTCCGGCAGGTGATCGAGACCACCCTGGCCCGGTCCCGCCTGACCGCCAAGGTCATCGTGCAGACCGAATCCATCTCTTTGCTGGCGAATGCGATTGGCGAAGGGCTCGGCGATACGATCCTTCCGCTGTCGGCCGCGCGCGCCTTGCAGCGGCGCCTGCCAGAGGCGCATCGGATTCGCATCCGGCAGCCGAACATGAAGGTGCATATGGCGATCTGCGTGTCCGACCAATTGCCCCTGTCAGAACCGGCCGCCGTAGTGCTGGAGCATCTGTCGACCCTGGCCCGCACTCCGTCGGAAAACGCTGGGGACAGCCCGTAAAGGGCGGCCGTCCTAGGTTCAAGCCTCAGATTCTATTTTCAGATTCTGTTCTCAGATTCTGGCATCAGCTACCCGCCTTTGGTCCCGGTCTCAGGTTCAGACCTACGGTCCCTGGCCTCAGATTCTGGCCTCAGGTTCTGGCCTAAGGTTCTGGCCTCAGGTTCTGGCCCTAGAGTCTGACCTTAGAATCCGGCGTCAGGTCAAATCGGCCATGGCCTTGGCAATGCGCGCGCAGGCATCCTCGATGATCTCGGTCGAGGTCGCGGTGGAGATCCGGAAATACGGCTCCAGCCCATAGGCCCCGCCGTTGACCGAGGCGACCCCCACGCCGTCCAGAAGGTACAGCACGAAATCCAGATCGCTTTCGATCACCTTGCCATCGGGGGTCGTTTTGCCGATCGCCCCGGCGCAGCTTGGGAACAGGTAGAACGCGCCATCGGGCACGCGGCAATGCAGGCCGGGGATCGCGTTGATCAGCGACACGGCGCGGTCCCGGCGCTCTTTGTACACGGCGACAGAGGCCTCGATGCTGGACTGGTCCCCGGTCAGCGCCGCCGCCGCCGCCGCCTGACTGATCGAGGACGGACAGGACGACATCTGCGATTGCAGCTTGTTGATCGCCCCGATCAGCCGCACCGGACCGACGCCATAGCCGATCCGCCAGCCGGTCATCGCATAGGATTTCGACACGCCGTTCACCACCAGCGTGCGATCCGTCAAATCCGGAACCACACTGACGATGCTTTTCACCGGATCCTCGGCGAACCAGATCCGGTCATAAATCTCGTCGCACAGCACGAAGACCTGCGGGTGACGCAGCAAGACCGCGCCCAGCGCCTTGAGTTCCTCTGGCGTATAGGCCGCACCGGTGGGGTTGGAGGGCGAGTTCAGGATCAGCCAGCGGGTATTGCGGGTGATCGCCGCCTCCAGCGCCTCGGGTGTGATCTTGAACCCCGCCGCTTCGCCGCAGGGCACAATCACCGGTGTGCCGCCATTGGCGATCACCATATCCGGGTAGGACACCCAATAGGGCGCGGGGATGATCACCTCGTCCCCCTCTTCGACGGTCGCCATCAGCGCCACAAAGATGATCTGCTTGCCGCCGCCGCCGACAGAAATCCGGTCATGGCCAAAGCTCATACCTAGACGGGTGCCGAAATCGTGCTGGATCGCCTCGCGCAGCGCCACGGTGCCGTTCACCGGCGTGTACTTCGTGTCGCCGTCCCGGATCGCCTGGGCGCCCACGGCCTTGATGCTGTCAGGCGTGTCGAAATCCGGCTCGCCCACGGTCAGATCCACGATATCGCGCCCCTCGGCCTTCAGATCCCGCGCTTTCTGGGCGGCGGCGGTGCTGGGCGATATGCGAATGCTGGTCACGCGGCGGGCGAGTTTGATGTCGGACACGGGAAACCCTGTTCATCTTTGCTGCGGTTTGGCAAAGCCTACCTTGCCGGTCGAGCAAAAGGTTCCGGCTATCTTCATCTGGCACCATAAGTTTTCGGAATGGCCCGCGCCAGCCCCGCCGCCCGATCCCGCC
>CAYGRI010000010.1:0-40408 GCA_964352155.1 uncultured Maritimibacter sp.
GATCCAGGTGGTCTTTGTCCGGGTATAGTCGTGGACGGCGTCCAGACCGGCCTCGCGCCCATAGCCCGACTGGTTGTACCCGCCAAAGGGGGCGATGGGTGAAATCGCACGGTAGGTATTGATCCAGCAAATCCCGGCCTTGAGACGATTGGACACACGATGCGCCCGCGCCAGGTTTTGCGTAAAGACACCGGATCCCAGCCCGAACGGCGTTTGGTTGGCCAAAGCGATGGCCTCAGCTTCGGTGTCGAACGGGATCAGCGACATGACCGGGCCAAAGAGTTCAACACTCAAAGTCTCTATCTCGTGGGTTTCGCATTGTACGAGGGTTGGCGCCATGTAGTTGCCTGCCCGTCCCAACGGCGCGCCGCCAAAGCGGATTTGCGCGCCTTGCGCCTTTGCCTTGGCCAAAGTCGCAACGATCCGGTCAATCTGCGCCTTGGTGCACAAGGGGCCCAGATGGGTGGCAGTATCCAGCGGGTCACCCACAACAATGCCAGCCGCGACCTGGGTAATCCGATCGACCAGCGGCTCAAGCACCGCGCGGTGGACCAGCCCCCGCGACCCGGCGACACAGCTTTGACCGGATGCGCCAAAGTTGCCCGCGATCAGCCCGTTCGCCGCCCCGTCCAGATCAGCGTCGTCAAAGACCAGGATCGGAGACTTTCCGCCAAGCTCCAGCGAGGTGACGGCGAAATTCTCGGCCGAGTTGCGCACAACATGTCTCGCGGTCTCTGGCCCGCCGGTAAAGGCGATCCGGTCCACATCCGGATGCCGGGTCAGCGGCACGGCGCAATTCTCGGCATCTCCGGTGATCACCGACACGACACCCGCTGGAAAACCCGCCTGCTCGATCAGCCGCGCGAACTCCAGCATCGGCGCGGGCGCGACCTCTGAAGCTTTCAGGACCACCGCGCAACCGGCCGCGAGGGCGGGGCCCAGCTTGGTGGCCGTCAGGAACATCTGCGCATTCCAGGGCGCCACCGCGACCACAACGCCAATCGGCTCGCGCCGGGTGAACACATGCATGTCCGGCTTGTCAATCGGCAGCACGGCGCCTTCGATCTTGTCGGCGAGCCCGGCATAATAGCGATAGTAATCCCCCACATAGCGGGTCTGCGTCGCAGTTTCCGCCAGCAGTTTGCCGCTGTCCGTGGTCTCTATCCGCCCGAGGCTTTCGGCGTTCTCCTCTATCAGATCCGCGAGGCGATACAGCAACTTGCCCCGCTGCGTCTGGGTCATGTCTCGCCACGCGGGGTCGTCCAGCATCCGGCGCGCGGCGGCCACGGCCCGGTCGACATCCCGCGGCCCGGCGCAAGCGAATGTCGCCCAATCCTCGCCGGTTGCGGGGTTCTGGCTGGTCATCACCTGCCCGGCGTCACCTTCCGTATAGGCGCCGTCGATGAACAATTGGAAATGCGGTTTCTGACTCATCGAGGTCCTCACTGGAAAGCTGGCATGACATCATCGATGAAACGCGAAAGAGAGGCGCGTTTGCGCTCGGATGACATACCGCTGTCGATCCAGAACGAAAACTCGTCATATCCAAGGTCTTCATAGCGTTTGATCTGTTCGATGACCTCTTGCGCGGTGCCCATGGTCAATTCGCGGAGCATGTTTTCCGGGGACATCAGCGCGTTTGCGGCCATGTCCTCGGCGCTCAAGGTCTCGATCAGGCCCTGGCGCACCGGGCGCTTGTTCTGGAACCAGGCGCCGAAGTAGTTGTAAAAACGCGAGATTTCCCGGGCCGCCAAGGCGGTGTCTTCGGCATGCTTGCCGACATAGGTGTGGTGCAGCAGCATGATCTTCGGTCGCGGCCCGGCATTGGCGGCGCAGGCCTTGTTGAACCGCTGCATCAGGCTTTCGATCTCTTTCTGGCCCTGCCAAAGCGGGGTGACCTGGATGTTAAAGCCGTTCTCGACCCCGAAGGCATGGCTGTTTGGGTCCCGCGCCGCAATCCAGATCGGCGGGCCGCCGGCTTGCACGGGTTTGGGCGCGGAGGTGGTGGCGGGAAACTGGTAGAACGCCCCCTCATGCGCGCAATCGCCCGCCCAAAGCTGCCTCAGCAGCGGGGCCGTTTCGCGCATCCGCTGGCCTGCTTCCCAGGCGTCCATACCGGGCATAAGGCGTTCATATTCATAGGAATAAGCGCCCCGGGCGATGCCCAGTTCAAGCCTCCCGTGGGTGATCAGATCCGTCGCCGCCGCCTCTCCGGCAAGTTTGATCGGATGCCAGAACGGCGCAACCACGGTGCCCGTGCCAAGGCGCAGCGTCTTGGTGTGGTAGCTTAGGTCGACGATGCTCAGGAACGGGTTCGGAGCGATGGTGAAATCCATCCCGTGATGCTCTCCCGTCCAAATGGCGCGCATTCCACCGTCGTCAGCCATCTTGGCCAGGGCGATCAGCTCCTCCCGCAACGCGCAGTGGCTCTGACCCGGGCCAAGCCGTTCCATATGGGCGAACAGGGAGAAATCCATGGGTCAGATCCTATTGGGCTGGGGCTGGTTGGCGCGGATCCGCAGGTGCCAAGACGCGGAAGCGATGCGGGTGTCCTCCCGGCGCGAAGTGATCGTATAGGTCATGGCGCCGTCATCGACGATGAAAGAAAGCGTCTCTGTCTCACCCAAACACCTCCATTGCGAATTGCGTCAGCAGCGTGTTCGCCTGGTGGGCATGGGTCATGGGCAGCATGTGGGCTGCGTCAGGAATGACCTTCTCCTGTCCCAAAGGGGCAAGCGCGGCCATGGCCTGCGACATCCGCGGGGTAGAGTTCGGCTCTTGCCCGCCAGTCAGGAACAGGGCGGGACAGTGGAGCCCCAGAAGCCCTTGATCGGCGGGACCATCCTCGCGGGCGAACACGCCATAGGCGGTGCGATAACCTTCTGGATCGACGGAACCCAGCCAATCCTTGCAGGCGGTCCGCTCAGGCGTTTCGCCAGCGCCAAACCAACGGTTCAGGGTCGAAGTCTGATCCGCAAAGGTACGCCCGTCATACGCCTCCGCACGGGCGCGCACGGTCTGCTTTGCCGCGTCGCTGCGCCGATAGATCGCGTTCAGGGCGGCGACTCCCGAGACCCGCGCAGGATACCGGATCGCCATATCCAGCGCGATCATCGCGCCGAAGGAATGGCCGATGACCAGCGCCGGACCGGTTACAATGTCTGTGATTGCATCCGTAAAGGTGGCCAGGTTTGCGGGGCCAGACAACCTGCCGCTTTCGCCATGACCCGGCAAATCCACGGCACAAACGCGATAGTGGCCGGCCAAGGCGTCGATCTGCCCACCCCAGGCCTCTGCCCGCAAGCCAACGCCGTGGATCAACAGCACCGGAGGGCCGTCGTCCCCTGCGACAATGGCCGCGAGGCCGCCGACCTCATACCGCGGCTGGGTTGTCCAGGTCATGACCCAAATCCTTCAGATCCTGATAGCGGTCCCCGATGCGATGATGAGGCCGCCCACTGGTCGCCGCCCCCAGAACGACGACGATCTCGTCATCGCGCGGGGCGTCCGGAATGGCAAACTGGATCGTCAGGTAGTGAGAGCGTCGCCCCGCATCGTTCTTGTCCATCAGCGGCACCATGATCGGCGCATTCGCCCCGCCGCGCGTATTGGTGAAGGCCAGATAAGACTTCGCCCCCACCGCCTCGCGGTAATGATTGCCGAACCGCAGGGTGTGAATCAGACCCGAGGCATGCTCAATCTCGCCATTCAAGCCGACGACGGCGGCCTTGCCGTAGGCTTCAATCGCGCCGCCGGTCCCGGCAAGGGCGATCATTTTCTCGGTCAGCAACGCGCCCAGAATGGGACCATAGGCCTGAATTTCTGGCTTGAGATCCTCGACATAGCGCCCGGCCCACGGATTGCGCACAATAGCCGCCACCGCAAACATCCGCCACGGACGCTCCGCCGCGCGAAACCCTTCGACCCATGTTTCCTCGTCATAGGTGACGATCTTTCTGATGTTCGGCGGCATCTTTTGTCCTTGTGAATACTGGCGACAGTCATCGCCTTGGCGCCAGCGTTTGACAAACGAATGAAACGGGGGCTTAGGTATTAGCTGGTCTAATGGGTGCCTTGACGATGACCAAAGCTCTGCCACCGCTGATGTGGTTTCGTGCCTTTGAGGTGGCCGCCCGACGGCTCAGCTTTACCGCTGCCGCCGAAGAGATCGGGATGACCCAATCGGCCGTCAGCCAGCACGTCAAAGCGTTGGAAAACCGCTTGGGCCTGCCGCTGTTCATCCGCCGCGCCCGGGGGTTGTCGCTGACCGATGAGGGCCGCAAATTGCTGCCCCAGATCGAGGCCGCGCTGGAGACGCTGGCCACGGCCACCCGTGGATTAGAGAGTGTCGCGTCCGAAAGCCTGTTGACCGTCGCGTCCTCTGTTAGCGTGGCGCAATGGATGATCGCTCCGCAGCTCGCGAGTTATACCGCGCGGCATCCGCATGTGCGTCTGCGATTTCTCAGCACGATCTGGCCCGATGATTTCCAGAAAGTTAGCGCCGATGTCGAGATACCGTTCGGCTCGGAAAAGCAATTCGGTCCGCGCGCGGAAACACTGGGGCCCAAGAGGCTCGTGGCGCTTAGATCTCATGGCGTTCAGGGCGCGCTGCACCAATTGCCGCTAATCGAAGCGGTGGGAACATCGGCTGGGTGGAGCGCTTGGCCAACGGCGAATGGGCACGGATACGCGCCGCATATCTTCGTGGATTCCTTCGGCGCGGCGTTGAACATGGCGGTGCATGGCAATGGCGTGGCATTGGTGAACGAGGTTCTGGCTCAAAGGGCGATCAAGACGGGCCAGCTTGTGCAGGCCGATGACAGAACCATCGACTGCCAAGAGGGCTACTACCTGCGGATCAACGAACAGAACGCGGCCGCCGTTCAGTTCCGCGATTGGCTGATCGAAACCGTCCTTCCCGCGCGCGGCGCAGAAGCTGTCCAAATGCCGGAACGACGGTCATACTGGCCTGATTGACACGGGATGGCGCTTATCTCATCCAGAACTGGCAGGACGGAAGGGACCGAACGCGCGGCGGGCGGAGGACGGACATGACCAAGACCATTCTTGTGATCGGAACCTACGACACGAAGGACGACGAACTTGAATATCTGTGCGACCGCATTCGTCAGCAGGGCGGCGCGGTGCTGTCGATGGATGTCAGCGTTCTTGGCGACCCGTCCCAGTTCACGGATATCTCCAAGCACGATGTGGCCGGAGCTGCGGGCAAGACCATCCAGGATGCCATCGACACGGGCGACGAGAATCTCGCCATGCAGATCATGGCGAAAGGCGCTGCGAGTCTGACCGCAACGCTCTATGCCGAGGGCCGGATCGATGGCATGATCGGGCTGGGCGGCACCATGGGAACGGATCTGGTGCTGGATTGCTGTCAGGCGCTGCCGCTGGGTGTTCCAAAGTATGTGGTCTCTACTATAGCCTTTTCACCCTTGATCCCGGCGGATCGGCTGTCACCGGATGTGCAGATGATCCTTTGGGCGGGTGGGCTGTATGGCCTGAATTCGGTCTGCAAATCGTCGCTGGGCCAGGCGGCGGGGGCGGTGTTGGGGGCCGCGCGCGCGGTTGAACCGCCAAAGCGCGACCGGCCCGTGATCGGGATGACCAGCCTTGGCTCCTCGTGCTTGATGTACATGAAGCGCCTGCGCGATCCGCTGGAGGCGCGCGGCTTTGAGGTAGCGGTGTTCCACGCGACCGGCATGGGCGGCATGGCGTTCGAGGCGCTGGCCCGGGATGGGTACTTTGCCGCTGTTCTGGACCTCGCCTTGCCAGAGCTTGGCAACCTCATGGTCGGCTCGGTGGTCAACGCGGGGATTGACCGCCTGACCCATGCGGGCAAGCGGGGCATTCCGCAGATCGTCAGCCCTGGCTGCGCCGATCTGATCGACTTCGCGGGTTGGCAAGAGATCCCGGACGCTTACGCGGACCGGCCGTTCCACGCCCATAACCGGCTGATCAAATCCGCGGCCCTGTCGCCCGCTGAACGCCGCACCCTGATCCGCGACATCGCGGACCGGCTTGCCCAGGCGGTCGGGCCGGTCCAGTTCCTGATGCCGCTTCAGGGGGTCGAGGCTTGGGACCGCGAAGGGGAGCCCGCCCATGATCCCGAAGGCCTCGCCGCGATGATCGACGCCGTCAGGGCCGAAGTCGGCGTCCCCGTCACCGAGGTGGACGCCCATATAAACGATCCGGCCTTTGCGGATGCGGTTCTGCGGATCCTCGACGGCTGGATTGCGGATGGCACCGTCTCAGTCTAGCCAGACAGCCTTGTTAGGGTCTGTTCTCGGGTTTGCGATAGGCGGGTCCGGTCAGGGGCATCAGCCCTTCGCCGATGTCGAGCACGGCATAGATCAGCAGAAACCAGACGGCCCAATGCAGCTTGTCGCCCATCAACACCAGAAACGGGATCAGGCCAGACAGACCAGCAATGATGATCGCGGGCAGCGCCATCAGAGTGACCGGCGATGGCTCTGACGGGCCGGTGCGGACCGCCACCTGATCGCGGATCATTCGCGCCAGATAGCGCAGCGCGACGGCAAGCGCGCCCAGCACCGTCCAGGCCCATTCCGTCCCGAATGTGCGGTCCGCAAGTATCCCGATGGCGCAATACAGCATCGCATATTGCGCCATGCCGACAAAAAAATCCAGATCCGCGCCAAGGTCGGAGGGGCGCTGCGTGGTACGCGCCAGCGTGCCATCGGAGCAATCGAGGATCTGGAACAGAACTCCGGCCAGAAGCACGCCCCAGGGCGCCCAGCCCATCGGCGCCCAGACCGCCTGCACCGGCATCGTCACGGCAAAGGCGAACCCAAGCAGGGTGGCTCCGATCGGCCCGATGCCAAGGCGATAGCACAGCCAGGCCAGCACGACGCCGGGGCGGCGGTACAGGACATACATGCTCCAATCCGTGCGGAATTCGCGCCGGACAGAGGCGCTGCCCAGATCCCGCGCAAAGTCCCGGAATGCCAACGGCCTATGCTCTGCCAAGACTGCCCCCTGCGTCAACCGCTCGTCACATCCGGACGGAGTGGCATTCAACGGCGGGCCGGTCAACCAGATGGGGCCGCCGTCACCGCGCGAAATACTGGGGAAAGTCATCCCTCAGCGACGCGATGCGGCGGATCGTTCCGCTGATATGCTCTCGCATCGCATGGGCCGCCGCCTCTGGATTGCCCGACGCGACGCTGTCGACCACATCGCGGTGCCCATCCACGATCTGCGACATCTTTCCTGTCCGCGGCAGTTCCAGCCGCTGACACCGTGCCAAATGGCCCAACCGACGCGACAGCATGGCATGCAGCGGCGCGACCCCGGCGGACTCGAAGAAGGTCAAGTGAAAGGCCCGGTCGATATCGTCGAAAAGCCGCATCTGAGAGGTGTCGTCCTGCAGCGCCTCTTGCATCCGGACAAGGCCACGGGCGCGTTGAACTGTCTCTATATCGCCTTGAACCGTAACCCGCCGCACCACCTCGCATTCCACGGCGACGCGCAGGAAATGCGTTTCGTCCAGCTGCTCCTGGTCGATGGGCGCCACAACCGTTTTCGACTGCGGAAAGATCCGGATCAGCCCGTCCTGTTCCAACCGCTGCAAGGCTTCGCGCACCGGCGTTTGGCTCACCGAGTATTCAGACGCCAGATCGTTCCGCGACAGCGTCGCCCCCGGAGGCAGATCGAAGGCGACAATCCGCTCTCGAAGATCGAGGTATACGCGATCCACAGCGGTCCCAGGGACTTCGGCTCCGCGGCGCAGGCTCTGCGGTGGCAGCTCCATTCGACTCCTCCAGCGACGCTCCGTCACGGGAGCGCCCTGATAGTGTAGGAAAACATGTGTCTTGATACAACTAGTCAGCTAATATATCAAATTTCTCAAATGGCACGATGTCGCACCCAAGCGGACACCACGGCCACCGTGACGATGCCAATGGGAGGCACCAGAATGACGGACCAGACACCGAAAAAGACCAAGGATCAGTTGCGCAGCGCCCGTTGGTTCGCGCCTGACGATCTGCGGTCCATGGGGCACCGGTCGCGCGCCATGCAGATGGGACTGGATGGCGAAGACTACGAAGGCAAGCCAATTATTGCAATCATCAACACCTGGTCCGATCTGTCCCCGTGCCACCACCACTTGCGCGACCGGGCGGAATTTGTCCGCAAGGGCATTCTGCAAGCCGGCGGGATGCCCGCGGAACTGCCGGTTCACGACTTCTCGGAGCAATTTCTGAAGCCGACGTCGATGCTGTATCGCAACATGGGCGCGATGGAGGTCGAGGAGACGCTGCGGTCTCATCCCGTGGACGGTGCCGTGCTGCTGGGCGGATGTGACAAGTCGACGCCTGCGCTGATCATGGGCGCGATCTCTATGGGGATCCCGTTCATCTTCATGCCCGCCGGGGCCATGCTGCGGGGCAATTACGCGGGGCAAAAGCTAGGGTCCGGCACCGATGTCTGGAAATACTGGGATGAGCGGCGCGCCGGCACCATCGGCAAGGAACAATGGGACGGCGTGCAGGGTGGCATCGCACGGTCCTACGGAACCTGCATGACGATGGGCACCGCCTCCACCATGATGTCGATTGCCGAGGGGTTCGGGCTGACCCTGCCCGGCGCCTCGTCCATTCCCGCGCCCGATGCCGGGCACAAGCGCATGGCCGCTGCCTGTGGGCGCCGCATCGTGGACATGGTGTGGGAGGATCTGACCCCCGACAAGATCATCACCCGCGCCGCGACCCAGAATGCCACGACCGTTGCCATGGCGACCGGCTGTTCCACCAATGCCATCATTCACCTGATTGCCATGGCCCGCCGAGCCGGGGTGGAGTGGGGGCTGGATGACCTGGACCGCATCGGCCGCGACGTGCCGGTGCTGGCCAATATCCGCCCCTCCGGCAAGGAATACTTGATGGAAGATTTCTTCTACGCCGGCGGCCTGCCCGCGCTGATGAAGGAACTGGGCGACAAGCTGGATCTATCGGTAACAACCGTCACGGGCAAGTCGCTGGGCGAGGGGATCGCGCCTGCCGTCAACTACAATGACGATGTAATCCGCCCTCTGTCCAACCCGGTCTACCACGAAGGCTCTCTGGCCGTACTGCGGGGCAACCTGGCCCCCGATGGCGCCGTCATCAAGCCCGCCGCCTGTGACCCGAAGTTCTACACGCATTCCGGGCCCGCCATCGTTGCCGACAGCTATCCCGAGCTGAAGAAGATCATCGACGATCCCGATTACCCGATGACTCCGGACCATGTGCTGGTTCTGCGCAATGCCGGGCCGCAAGGGGGGCCGGGGATGCCCGAATGGGGAATGCTGCCGATGCCCAAAGCGCTGCTGAAGGACGGGCACCGCGACATGTTGCGGCTGTCGGATGCGCGCATGTCCGGCACCTCCTACGGCGCCTGCATCCTGCATGTGGCGCCCGAGGCGTTCATCGGTGGTCCGCTTGCCCTGATCCGCACCGGGGATGTCATCGCGCTGGATCTGCCGAACCGGTCGCTTTCCGTGCAGATCAGTGACGAAGAGATGGCGCAGCGCCGCAAAACCTGGACCCCGCCGGCGCCTCGGTTCGAGCGGGGCTACGGCTGGGTCTTTTCGAAACACGTCGAGCAGGCAGACAAGGGCTGCGATTTCGACTTCCTGCGCACCGAATTCGGCGCACCGGTGCCAGAGCCGGACATCTTCTGAGGAGACCCGATCATGACCGAAGTACTTTCCCCCGACCAGATCGCCTTTTACCAGCAGAACGGATATCTGGTTCTGGAAAACCGGGTGCCCACGGACATCATGGATGGCATTCGTGCCGAAATCGCCCGGTTCAGAGACGTTGCGGCGGGCATGACCGCCTCTGACGAGAAGATCGACCTCGAAGACAGCCACACCCCCGCGGATCCGCGCATCCGCCGGGTGAAACTACCGCACACCCAATCGGACCCGGTAAACGATCTGATGCGATCCGATCATATTCTGGCCCCGGTGCGGGATCTGATCGGGCCGGACCTGCGGTTGCAGACGAGCAAGCTGAACATGAAATCCGCAGGCTTCGGCGCGGCGGTCGAATGGCATCAGGATTGGGCCTTCTACCCCTATACCAATGACGATGTGCTGGCGGTGGGACTGATCATCGACGACATGGCCGAGGATAACGGCCCCCTGATGGTCTTTCCGGGAACGCATAAATCCAAGGTCTACAACCATCACCACAACGGCTATTTCGTCGGCGCCATCGACCTGGAGGCAGAGGGGCTGTCGATGGCCGATGCCGTGCCGTTGATGGGGCCTGCTGGCTCCATCTCTATCCACCATGCGAGGATCGTGCACGGGTCAGCCCTGAATCGTTCGACCAAGGACCGCCGAATCATCTTCTATGAGATGATGGCCGCCGATGCCTTTCCCGTTTATGGCAAGCCCGGGCTGCCGGCCTGGGAGGCGTTCGAAGACAGTATGCTTTGCGGCACCCCGGTACTGGAACCCCGGTTAGAGGCGAACCCGATGCGCGTGCCGCAACCGCTTCCGCCAAGGACCGGGTCGATATACGAGATCCAGAAAGCCATGGGCAAACGCTCTTTCGAGGTAATATAGTGACTGATCTGCGCAACGCTTTGACCGGAATCTCCGGTATTCTGGCCACGCCCTTTGACGCGGACGGTCAGATCGCCCCCGACCGCCAGGGCGCCATCGTCGACCGCGCGATTGCGGCTGGCGTGCATATTCTGACGGCAAACGGAAATACGGGGGAGTTCTACGGCCTGACCACCGACGAAGCAGTCGCCATGGTGCAATCCGCCGCCGGTCACATCAAGGGCAGATGCCCCTTGGTCGCAGGGGTCGGGCGCGCGATCCCGGATGCCTGCCGCCTGGCAGAAGCCTCTGCCGATGCGGGCGCCTCTGCGCTGATGATCCATCAGCCGCCAGATCCGTTTGTCGCGCCCCGGGGGATTGTCAGATATCTCGAACAAGTCTCGGAAGCTGGGAAAAACCTGCCTCTGATCCTGTATCTGCGCAATGATGCCATCGGGACCGACACGATCGCGCAGCTCTGCCGTACCGCCACCGTGGTCGGCGTGAAATGGGCCACGCCCAACCCGATGAAGCTGAAAGCCGCAATGGAGGCTGCGCCGGATCATGTCGTGTGGGTTGGCGGGTTGGCCGAGGTTTGGGCGCCCACGTTCTATGCCGTTGGCGCGCGGGGCTTCACCTCTGGCCTGATCAACGTCTGGCCGGAGCGGTCTGTTGCCATTTCCGCCGCGTTGGAAGCGGGGGATTACGCGGCAGCGCGGGACCTGATCGCCGGGATGCAGGTGTTCGAGGACATCCGCGCCGAAGAACAAGGCGGCGCCAATGTCCCCGGTGTCAAAGCGGCGCTTCAGTTGATGGGCGAGGATTGTGGCGCGGCGCGTCCGCCCGCCGCCTGGCCTTTGACCGACGATCAGATGACGCGGCTGAAAGCCTTCATGGACGCAAACGCGCTGCTGCCGCGCGCGGCAAGTTGAGGACAGAATGACCGAGGTAAGACCCGAAACGCTGGAAAAGCTGCGCGATGTTAGCGTCGCCACCCTTTGCACGGCTCTGTTCAAGCGTGGCCTGCGCCATCAGGTGATTCAGGACGTGCGTCCGGTGCAACCCAAGGGCCGCAACATGGTCGGCCCCGCCTTTACCCTGCGCTACATGCCCGCGCGCGAAGACCGCAACACACTGGCCGAGTTCCGCAACCCCGACCACCCCCAGCGCAAGGCAATTGAAACCTGCCCCCCCGGCCATGTGTTGGTGATGGACAGCCGCAAGGATGCGACGGCGGCCAGCGCGGGCGACATCCTTGTGACCCGGCTGATGATGCGCGGCGGCGCCGGCATTGTCACCGACGGTGGCTTTCGCGATGCCATGCGGATCGGCGAGCTGGAGATGCCAGCCTATCACAACCGCCCGTCCAGCCCGACCAACCTGACGATCAATGAAGCGATCGACATCAACGTGCCCATCGGCTGCGGCGACGCGCCTGTCTTTCCCGGTGACATCATCGTCGGTGATGACGACAGTATCATCGTTATCCCGGCGCATCTGGCCGGCGACGTCGCCGATGAAGCGGTGGAAATGACGGCATACGAGGATTTCGTGGTCGAGATGGTGAAGGCCGGAGAGTCCATCATCGGACTCTATCCCGCCACGAAAGACGAGAATCTGACCAAGTTCGCCGCGTGGCGAAAGGCCAACGGTCGATAGCCAAGGGGCCTTGCGGTCTGCGCGCGGCTTTGACACGGTCCGCGCAAGCGGCTGGAGGAGCGGCGATGGTATTGACTGATAGCGAAATGGGCGGGCTTTGGCTGGGGCGCGTCTGGCGTCCTGACATTGGCCCGGCCGTGGTGACTCTGCGCGGCGAAGACCTTGTGGACATCACCGCGCGCGAGGCGCCGACCGTCCGCGATGTGATAGAACGGTCGAACCCGGCGGGCTATGTGCGCAGCGCCCCCGGCGTCTCGCTTGGGCCGATCTCGGGTCTTGGCGATCCGACGCGGCCCGACACGCGACCGCATCTATTGGCGCCCTGCGATCTGCAGGCTGTCAAGGCCTGCGGCGTCACCTTTGCGCAATCCATGGTCGAGAGGATGATCGAGGAACAGGCCGCGGGCGATCCGGCCAAGGCCGACACCATCCGCACCCGCGTGTCAGAGATCATCGGCGACAGTCTGGACCAGATCGAGGCCGGGTCGGAACAAGCCGCCAGGGTCAAGCAAGAGCTGATCGCGCTTGGCAGCTGGTCGCAGTATCTTGAGGTTGGCATCGGCCCGGATGCCGAGGTCTTTTCCAAGGCACAGCCCCTGTCTGCCATGGGCAGTGGCGCCGAAGTCGGTCTGCACCCGATCTCCAAGTGGAACAACCCCGAGCCAGAGATTGTGCTTGCGGTGAATTCGCGGGGCGAGATCCATGGCGCCTGCCTTGGCAATGACGTCAATCTGCGGGATGTCGAGGGGCGGTCCGCGCTGCTTCTGTCCAAGGCCAAGGACAACAACGCCTCTTGCGCCGTGGGGCCGATGATCCGCCTGTTTGACGAGACCTTCAATCTGGACGATGTCCGGTCTGCCCAGCTCGATCTGACGGTCGAGGGGGAAGACGGCTTTGTCCTGCAAGGCCGGTCCGACATGTCGAAGATCAGCCGCGACCCGACCGATCTTGTGCGCCAGACCATTGGACGACATCACCAGTATCCCGACGGGTTCCTGCTGTTTCTTGGCACGCTGTTCGCCCCGACACAGGATCGCGATGCGCCGGGACAGGGATTCACACATCACATCGGCGACCGGGTGACCATTGCAAGCAGCGGTCTCGGGCGCCTGACCAACACTGTCCGGCTGTCGACCGACTGCCCGGAATGGACCTTCGGGCTGGCCGCGCTGATGCGCAATCTGGCCGGCCGCGACCTGCTGTAAGGAGACGACATGGAACTGACAGGAAAACATCTGATCGCCGGCGACTGGGTTGCGGGGGACACGACCTTTTACAACGCGCCCGCCAGTGGCGCGGCCCGCAGCTTTTCCGTTGGCACGCCCGCGCATGTAGAGGCCGCCTGTTCCGCCGCCGAAGAAGCGTTCTGGGACTATGGCTATAGCAGCCGCGAGACGCGCGCCGCGTTCCTGAACCGGATCGCCGACGAGATCGAAACCCGCGCCGACGAAATCACCGAAATAGGCACCCAGGAATCCGGCCTGCCCGTGGCGCGGCTGCAAGGCGAACGCGGGCGAACAACCGGCCAGTTGCGGCTGTTTGCCGACCATATCCTCAAGGGCGATTTTCTGGACCGCCGCCACGACGAGGCGCTGCCGGATCGTGCGCCGCTGCCGCGCCCGGATCTGAAGATGATCCAGCGTCCGATTGGCCCGGTGGCCGTGTTCGGCGCCTCGAACTTTCCGCTCGCATTCTCGACCGCCGGCGGGGACACGGCGGCGGCGCTGGCGGCGGGCTGTCCCGTGGTGGTGAAGGGCCATTCGGCTCACCCCGGCACCGCAGAGATCGTCGCGCAAGCCATTGATGTCGCGGCCAAGGCCTGTGGTCTGCATCCGGGTGTCTTCTCGCTGATCCAGGGCGGCAAGCGCGACGTGGGAACGGCGCTGGTGCAAAACCCCTTTATCAAGGCGGTCGGCTTTACCGGATCGCTTGGCGGCGGCCGCGCTTTGTTCGACCTGTGCGCCCAGCGCCCGGAACCCATCCCGTTTTTTGGCGAGCTGGGATCGGTCAATCCGATGTTCGTCCTGCCCGACGCCGCAAAGGCCCGGGGCGCGGATATCGGCAAGGGCTGGGCCGGATCGCTGACGATGGGGGCGGGCCAGTTCTGCACCAACCCCGGCATCGCGGTCGTTCAAAAGGGCGCCGAGGGCGATGCGTTTGTGGCCTCGGCCAAAGAGGCTCTGTCCGCTGTCGCGCCGCAGGTCATGCTGACCGACGGCATCGCCGACGCCTATCGCAGCGGCAAGGCCCGGTTCGACGATCGCAATGCGGTGACCGCGCTGCTGACCCATGACGACGAAGGCCGCAACGCCAGCCCGAACCTGTATGAGACCGATGCGGATGCCTATCTGCAAGACCATGCGCTGGGCGAAGAGGTCTTTGGCCCGCTGGGTCTTGTGGTGCGTGTCTCTGGCCCGGACGAGATGGAAACGCTTGCCCGCGGGTTCGAAGGGCAGCTGACCTGCACGCTCCATATGGACGACGGCGACACGGATCTGGCCAAGCGTCTGATGCCGATTCTGGAACGCAAGGCGGGCCGGGTTCTGGCCAATGGCTTCCCCACTGGGGTCGAGGTGGCCGATTCCATGGTGCATGGCGGCCCCTACCCCGCGTCGACCAATTTCGGCGCCACCTCTGTTGGGACGCTGGCGATTCGCCGCTTTCTGCGTCCGGTCTGCTATCAGAACATGCCCGACTCGATCCTGCCCGGCGGCTGGTAGGAAAAAAGGCCCGCCGGGCGCACCGGCGGGCAGTTTGGGACAGAGGAGAATTCGGGGAGCAGACGCGGGCGGTCACCGGGCGCGTCAGAAGCCTTGCTGGATCACGATGCAGGTCTGGCCGCCGGTCTGGCGCACATGGCCGCTGGCGCCGTTTCCGAACTGGAACAGCCCGCAGGAATTGTTGCCGCCGGTTTGCCGGATGCTGCCGCTGTGGTTGTTTCCGTTCTGATGGATGATGGCGCGATTGCCACCGCCGCCCTGAAAGATGCCCGCCGCGTTGTTGGCGCCGTTCTGAGTGACATGGCCATTGGTATGGATGTCATGCGCCAGACCATAGATCGCCAGCCCTGCCCGCAGCGCGGCGGCTTCTTCGGCGTTCTTCGCCGTATATCCGAAGGTGATCGTCGGCCCGGCCCAAACGGGCATGGCACAGGCGGTGGAAAGGGCCAGCATCAGGCCCGCGACTAGGGGTTTCATGGGAACGTCCTTTGATAGAATTCCAGAATACGAATGGCCCGCTCAAATCTCGGCCTGCGACCCGCAGACATAGGTCTTGCCGCCGACATGCAGCTTTAACTCGGCCTCGACATTCTCGGGCAGTACGCCGCCGAACATCGCCTGGCCCAGCGTCTCTGTCTGACCGGCACTCACCAGAAATTCTCCGGACTGGCGGATCACCGTGTTGCCGCCGCCGCGCTTTGACAGGCTCAGCTCGTAGGTGCCGCTGACGGTCTGAAGGGCGGACA
Organism: uncultured Maritimibacter sp.; assembly: GCA_964352155.1. Classification (GTDB taxonomy): domain Bacteria; phylum Pseudomonadota; class Alphaproteobacteria; order Rhodobacterales; family Rhodobacteraceae; genus Psychromarinibacter. The sequence continues at coordinate 15,699 of CAYGRI010000010.1, forward strand.
GAACACCGGCATAGGTATGGCCGTAGCGATCCTTGGTGATCGAGATCTGACATTGCATCGGCAACGTCTCGGCAGCACCGGGTTCGGGTTCTGCGGCGGTTCCCATGGACAGTCCGAAGACCGACAGGGATATCGCAGCCGATGGAAGGACAAAGGCGCCGAGCTTGCGGGAAAGGGTCATGGCATGTCTCCTTGGATGGCCGCCCATCAGGCGGGTTGAGGGGAAGGGTTTGGGAAACGTCCGGTGCCGGGCGAGGGAGGGGACACCCGGCACCGAAAGGCGATCAATACTGAATGATCACCTGGCTGTTGTTGTGGCCGCCGCTGCGGACAGAGGCGCTGTTGCCATTGCCGACCTGGATCACGCCGGTGACGTTACCGGCCCCGTTCTGGATGACATCGGCGGCGTTGCCGTTGCCGATCTGGGCGACCCCCAGCGTGTTGTGCCGCCCGCCCTGCGTTGTGACAGAGCTGTTGTGGCCGCCGGACTGCCCGATCACGGTTGTGTTGCGGCCGCCGTCCTGGGTGGCGACGATGCCATTGCCCCAGCCGTTCTGCACGACCTCGGTGTGGTTGCGGCAGCCGGACTGGCCGATGCCAATCGCATTGTTCCAGCCGCCGACCGAAACATTGGCCGAGTTCCCCCAGGGGCAAGCCATCGCCGGGGCGGCAGCGGCCAGAGCGGTGACTGTCAAAGCGGTAAGAGCAACATTCTTGAAAATCGAGAGGGTCATTGTGGGAGTCTCCAGTTGGTAGGTCGTGTGATTGCGTTGGCAGATTTTGTTTTGTGTGGCCGGCGTTGCGTCGTGGCTTGCTGTGCCGGTGATCCCAAACTGGCCCGCTCCCCCTCGGTCAGGCAATTTCACCCAAGGGTTATGGAATGACCCACGCGCTGTTATCGGATGACCGGTGTGGTGCGGCGGATCTGTCACATCAAAGAAATTTCTTTGAAACAGGCGGTTGGACGGCGAAGGCCATTCAATCCCATAGCCGGTTGCGTTGGCGTGGCTGGTCCGGGGTTTTGGGAAGATATCAGTTTGGTGGGTCGCAGTCCGGGCGCGGATCAGCCCGACTTGTCATCCGATAACGGCGCGGACAGCGCCTTGGCGCGCTGATCCTCAAGCCGGAACTGGCGCTCGCGCTCGCGGAATCGCGCGCGGTCCGAATCGGAATACTCGGACAGGCACCGGTGGCAGGAGACGCCTGATTCGTACTCGGGCCGGGAAAGGTCTTCCGCGGCCAGCGGTCGGCGGCAGGCGTGGCACAATTGGTGCCCGCCCTCTTGCAGGCCGTGGGTCAGACTCACCCGCTTGTCGAAGACGAAACAGGCGCCTTTCCAAAGGCTCTCCGGTTCCGGAACCTCTTCGAGATATTTCAGAATGCCGCCCTTGAGGTGAAAGACTTCCTCCACCCCCTGGCCGATCAGCCAGCTCGTCGCCTTTTCGCAGCGGATGCCGCCGGTGCAGAACATCGCCAGCCGCTTGCCCTCAAACCGGTCCCGATTCGCCGCCCACCATTCAGGAAAGGCGCCAAAGCTTTTGGTTTCAGGGTCAATCGCGCCGTCGAAACTGCCAATCTCCACCTCGTAGTCGTTGCGGGTGTCAATGACGGCAACATCCGGCGCCTGGATTAGCGCGTTCCAGTCGCCCGGCGCGACATAGCGGCCCACAGCGGCGACCGGGTCCACATCGGGCTGCCCCATCGTGACGATCTCGCGCTTCAGCCGCACTTTCATCCGCGCAAACGGCATCGTTACTGCGGTGCTTTCCTTCCATTCCAGACCGGCGCAACCGGGAAGCGTCCGAAGATGCGCCAGCACCGACCGGATCCCGTCGTCCGGCCCGGCGATCGTGCCGTTGATCCCCTCGCGTGCCAGCAACAAGGTACCCTTGACGCCCGCCGTCTCGCACGCGGCCAAAAGCGCGGGCCGCAGGGCGGCCGGATCGGGAAAGCGCGTGAATTTGTACAATGCGGCGACGGTCAGCATGGAGCGCGGAATATCGGGCCGACCGGCGCGCTGCAAGCGGTCCGGCCTTGCTTTGCAAATGGTTGAATTGATTCTATCCCGCACATTGATACTGTGGCCGCGACCATAGCGGAGCTTCCCATGTCCGACGCGCTGATCGTTATCGATGTCCAGAGAGACTTCTGCCCCGGCGGTGCTCTTGCCGTGGCGGGCGGGGATGAGATCGTGCCCGGGATCAACGCTTTGATGGCGGAATTTGACGCCGTCATCCTGACGCAGGATTGGCACCCGGAGGGGCATTCCTCTTTCGCGTCGCAACACCCCGGCAAGGCGCCGATGGACCTGATCGAGATGCCCTATGGCCCACAGGTTCTGTGGCCGGATCATTGCATTCAGGGCAGTGTCGGCGCCGCGTTTCACCCCGATCTGGAAACGGATGGCGCCGATCTTGTGATCCGCAAGGGCTACAACCCCGCGATCGACAGCTATTCCGCGTTCTTCGAGAATGACCATACCACGCCGACCGGGCTGGAGGGCTATCTGAAAACGCGCGGCATCACGACGCTCACGCTTGCGGGGCTTGCCACGGATTTCTGCGTGAGTTACTCGGCCGTCGATGCGGCGCGCCTTGGGTTTGCTGTCACCGTTCGCCAGGATCTGTGCCGTGCCATCGATCTGGGCGGGTCTCTGAACGCCGCCCGTACCGGAATGACGGATGCCGGAGTGACCCTCGCCTGATGGATCCGCACGCCCAGATTCTCGCACAGGTCGCCAAGGGCGACAAACAGGCGCTTGCCGCGCTGTATCGGGCGCTGGAAAAGCCCGTCTACAGATTCATCCGCTCCAGATTGAACGATCCTTTCGAATCTTCCGACCTACTCCACGACGTGTTCATCGAGGTCTGGCGCAGCGCCGCCAGGTTCGAAGGGAGATCTAAAGTGCAGACCTGGATATTCGGAATAGCCTATCGGAAAGTGATCGATCTGCACCGCAAACGCGGGCGGCAGGATGTGACGGACGAGATTCCCGAGCAAGAGGATGACAGCCCCGACGCGGTCACCTGCCTGGCCGCCGGGCAAGAGGCAGACCATGTGCGCTATTGTCTGGGTACGCTGAAAGACGATCACCGCACCGCCATCAGCCTCGCATTCTACGACGACATGACCTATGCCGAGATCGCAGAGGTCGCCGGTGTTCCCGAAGGCACCATCAAGACCCGCATCTTTCACGCCAAAAAACTGCTGATGCGCTGTCTCTCCGGTCGAATAGAGCGGAGGATGCCGTCATGACCCGGGATGAGATCCAGTCACTGTTGCCCTTCCTTGCCAATGAGTCCCTGACCGGCGACGAACGCTCTGCCATTGAGCAGGGTCTGGCCGAGGACGCCGAGTTGCAGACAGAGCTTGAGACCCTGCGCGCCATCCGTAGCACGATGCAGGCACAGGAAGAGTACAGCCCCGGCGAGGTCGGCCTTGCCCGTCTGATGCGCGCCGTCGATAGCGAGGCGGCCGCGCCCTCGCCTGCCGCAAACGTCGCGCCAAAGCGTACCGCGAACCTGGTTCAGAAACCCTGGCTGTGGCAATCCGCCGCCGCCGTCTTGCTGGCCGTTCTGGTCGGCCAGACGCTGTTTCAGATGCCCGCGACCGAGACCGCCCAATCCGATGGTTACTCGCTGGCCAGCGGCGATCTTCCCGCCGATATCGACGACGGCCCCCGTCTGATCATCGGTTTTGCGCCCGGCACCACCGAAGCCGACCTGCGTGCCTTGCTGCTGGACGCCGGGATCCAGATCGCGGGCGGTCCCGATGAGCAGGGCCTGTATCAGGTGACCCCGGCCGACGGCGCCAGCGTGGACTCGGCAAGCGCGATCCTTGTCGCGTCGGACTTGATCGAGATCCTCGAATTGCCCTGACCGCCGGCCGCCTGCCAAATGGCAGACGAACGCTCGGCGGTACGTCTTGGAACAGCCTGTTGCAATGCGCGCCCAGCGTACCGACTGCCTTCGCCTGCCACGCCGCGCGAACATCAGCCCAGTTTTTTTGAACCTTTGACGCCCGTCGCCCGACCGACAGATGTGACGCGCCGGTCTGCCTGACCAAACGTCCTTGTCCCGCGAGGTTCCTTCTCCCTGCCTCGCCGTTTCTGCCCCCGCCTCGCGCGGGGGCATTTTTTGCGCGCAAGCCACAGGTAACCCAAGGTCACCGGCAGAATGCGCACAGGGAGAGTGCCCACATGTTTCCCACCTTTGACAACCTGCGCCGCGCTTGTTCTAACGAGATGCCCGACAAAGGAACCGGTACATGGTCGACATCGCCACGCGTGTCCACAATCACAAATGGAAGATAGATCCGATCGTCCGATCCCTGATCGACACGGATTTCTACAAGTTGCTGATGTGCCAGTCGGTGTTTCGCAACCGGCGCGACACGCGGGTGACCTTCTCGCTGATCAATCGCACCGCGTCCATTCGCCTCGCCGAGCTGATCGACGAGGACGAGCTGCGCCTTCAGCTCGATTACATCCGGTCCCTGTCTCTGACCCGGGGCGAATCCACTTGGCTGCGGGGCAATACCTTTTACGGCAAGCGTCAGATGTTCCGCTCCGATTTCATGGAATGGTTCGAGAATCTGACGCTCCCGCCCTACAAGCTGGACGTTAAGGACGGGCAATATGAACTGACCTTCGAAGGCGCCTGGCCCGAGGTCATGATGTGGGAGATCCCGGCCCTCGCCGTGCTGATGGAGCTGCGGGGGCGTGCCGTTCTGCAGCGGATGGGGCGGTTCGAATTGCAGGTGCTTTACGCCCGCGCGATGACCAAGCTTTGGCAAAAGATCGAGCGTCTGCGTAAGATCGACGGGCTGAAGATCGCCGATTTCGGGACCCGGCGGCGGCATTCCTTTCTGTGGCAAGACTGGGCGGTTCAGGCGATGATGGAAGGTCTGGGCGACAAGTTCATCGGCACGTCGAACTGCCTGGTTGCCATGCGCCGCGACATCGAGGCGATTGGCACGAATGCGCATGAGCTGCCGATGGTCTATTCCGCGCTGGCCGAATCCGACGAGGCCCTGCGCGCCGCACCCTACAAGGTTCTGGAAGACTGGCAGGACGAGCACGATGGCAATCTGCTGATCATCCTGCCCGACACTTACGGCACTAAGGGGTTCCTGAAGGACGCGCCTGATTGGCTGACGAAATGGACGGGGATCCGCATCGATTCCGGTGACCCGGCAGAGGGTGCTGAAACCGCCATCGCCTGGTGGGAGTCTCGGGGCGAGGACCCGCGACAGAAGCTCGTGATCTTCTCGGACGGTCTGGATGTGGAGAAGATCGAGGAGTTGCACAATCGCTTTACCGGCCGCGTCCGGGTCTCGTTCGGCTGGGGGACCTTGCTGACCAATGACTTCCGGGGGCTGGTCCCGGATGAGGCGCTCGCGCCGTTTTCGCTGGTCTGCAAAGCGACCGAAGCCGATGGAAAACCGACTGTCAAACTGTCAGACAACCCACGCAAGGCGATGGGACCGCAAGACGAGATAGAGCGGTACCAGCGCGTCTTCGGCGTCGGGGCGCAAACCGCTCTGGATGTGGTGGTGTAGCGGCCTTGGGGACCCATGGCGCTTGATCGGCCCCCCTACCGCGGCGCGCAGCGGGTCCGACACCGTCACTGATCCAATGGAACTTGCTCTACCAGATCCTTCAGCAGGGCCGCGGAGGCCGACAGGCCCTCTCTTTCCGCGTTGTCCAGATCGGGCATCAGTTCTTGCGTAACGCCCAAGGCGCCGACCACGCGCGGCAGGGAACAGGCCACATCCGACACACCCAAAACATCGGACACGGTCGACACTGTCAGGACGGCTTGCTGGTCGCGGGCGATTGCCTCGGCGATCCGGGCGAGGCCCGCACCGATCCCATACCAGGTGGCGCCCTTGCCCTCGATGATCGTATAGGCCGCGCGGCGCACGCCTGCATCGATCCGGGCGCGGACATCATCGGTGATCGCGGCTTTGACCTGCGCCGCAAAGCTTGTCATCGGCACGGACCCCGCGCGCGCGTTCGACCAGGCCAGAACCTCGCTGTCGCCATGCTCTCCCAAGACATAGGCATGGATGGAATTGGGTGAGATCCCCAGATGCTGGCCCAGCAGCCAACGGAACCGCGCCGTGTCCAGAATGGTGCCAGAGGCGATGACCCGCCCCGCCGGCAGGCCCGAGATCCGTTGTGTCAACTGCCCCATGATGTCGACCGGGTTGGAAGCGACCAGCAGAATCGCTTTGGGCGCAACCGCCATCACATCGGCAACCACGGCGCGGAAAACAGCCGCATTCCGGCCCAGCAGTTCCAGCCGGCTTTCGCCGGGCCGCTGCCCCACACCGCAGGCGAGAATCACGATGCCAGCGCCCGCCAAGGCCCCGATGTCACCGGATGTGACGCTGGTGGAGGCGGTGAAAGGCACCGCATGGCCGATATCCTCTGCCTCGGCCCGCGCGCGCTTCTCATCCAGATCCGTCAGGACCACCTCGGTCGCGATGCCGCGCAGCACAAGCGCATAGGCAGAGGCGGATCCGACCATACCAGCCCCGACAATTCCGATCTTCATCTCACGTACTCCGTTGGCAATAGGGTTGGCATGGCCGTGTCAGACACCATGCAGCCGGTCGATGATCCGGTGAATGATCTCTATATCGGCGAAGATCATGTGCAGATCCTCCTCCATATCCGCGACGGGCGTGGTCAGGGATCCCATCTTGAGGAAGTCGCCACTGCGGCTGAGCGCAAGGTAGAAGGAATCGCCGCGAAACCCGGCTGTCATCGACTTGGCGCCGCGGGTGCCGCCCTCGGCATTGCCAATTGCCAACAGATTGTCGAGGAACAGATCCGGCAGGTATTCCAGCGCCACCTTGGGGTCAGCGGCGTGAACCTCAAAGGCGGCGTCAAAGGCTTTGTGCGTAAGTTCGACACGCGGCATCCCGCGTCGGTTGCCACCGGTGAACAGCGTGCCAAGGGCATTGCCGATGGCGCCATAGTCGCGCGAGATCAGGATCGGCGTCGGGACCGTGATCGGCACGCCGATGTGGAACAGCAGCCCCTTGAAGACGGTCTTGGTCTTGCTGTCGCCGTCCGAATCTCGGGTCTTCTTGGTCAGATAGGCCTCGACCAATTGGAACGCTGTCCCGCGATAGGTTCCATGCATATCATCCCTCAGCCGGGACGCGCTGTAGGAGCCGACAACGCCCAGCGCGCGCATGTCGGCCAGCGGAAAGCCTTGGCCCTTGCTGTCGGTGTAGCTCAGGTCGCCGATGTGATCGCAGATCGCGGGCATCACCGCCTTGGCCACCGCGCCGCTCCAGCCGGCGGATTGGGCGTTGCGCACGCCGAACACCGCGATCCCCCCGATGATGATCACAAATACCGCCGCGATGGGGCCCCAATCGTTGGGGAACACAAAGGTGAACAGCCCCGCAAGGCCGAAGAAACCCAGCGCGACGAGCGCGCCCAAGCGCCGCGCCTTGGACAGCCGGGCCTTTCGTTCCGATTCAAGCGCCATGAGAGCGGGACGCACCTGTCCGTCAAAGCGCGCGGCGAACCCTTTTTCCAGCGCGGTCCGTTCGGTGAATTTCATGCCTGGCTCCCATATCGCTCCGGGCCGAGATCTGCGCTGGACCCTGCCCGCACCATGAAAATGCGTCTATTCTTCGGGCGTGATCCGCCCGCGCAGGGCCTTGACCGCCCCGCGTTGCGTCTTGCTGTCCACCCGTTTGCGCTTGGCCGATTTGCTGGGCTTCGTCGGGATCCGAGGGCGGGGCCGTTCCAGCGCCTGGCGGATCAGCTCGGCCAACCGTTCGCGCGCGATCTCGCGGTTACGGGCCTGGTGGCGGGTCTGGTCGACGCGGATCAGCAGCGCGCCCTCATTCGTCCAGCGCCGCCCCGCCAGCCGCCGAAGCCGCGTTTTCACCGGCTGCGGCAGATGCGGCGACCGTTCAGCCTCGAACCGCAGCTCCACCGCCGTCGCGACCTTGTTCACGTTCTGACCGCCGGGACCGCCCGACCGCACGAAATGCTCGGTCAGTTCCCAGTCTTCGATGACGATCTGATCGTTGATCCGCAGCATGATGGCGTCTGATCCGTCCTGGCCGGGCCTATATGGAAAAGGGCCGCCCCAGCTAGGCGACCCTTCGAGTTCTTTCGGAGAATGTCCGGTTAGAACCTGGTGTTCAATCGAAAGGAGGGCCCATCAGGGCTGCCCTCAGGTTACCAACCCTCCGACTGTCCCGACCATCTTCTCCAACATCACTCTAGACACTGGATCACCTCCTTTCGCTTGGTTGCTGTCATCTCCACGTTCGCACAGATTTTGTGTCTGTCAATTGTTTTCACGCAATAGATGGAACCAAACGCCGCACAATTATGCGAAATGGCACCAGAGCGATTAAGGCCAAGGCAAGTTTTACACCCCAGTCCGCAATCGCGAGCGAGACCCACAGTGGCGCCATCGGGCCGGTGCCCAGCAGCGGAAGCATCTCATTCGCCCAACCCACGTCGTTGGCGGGTTCGACAAAGCTCAGCGCGCCCGCGAAGGCGATGGTGAAGAACAGCGCCGTGTCGACGCTGGAGCCGATCAGCGTCGAGGCCAGCGGCGCGCGCCACCAGTGCCCATCGCGCAACCGATCGAAGATGGCAACGTCCAGCAACTGGGCGGTCAGGAAGGCCAGGCCAGAGCCCAGCGCGATCCGCCAGGTGGCCAGCGGGCCGAACTCGCCATTGATCTGGGTGCCGATCAGCGAGCAGGCCACGCCGAACAGAAAACCGGCAAAGACGACCCGTCGCGCGGTGGCGGCACCATAGACGCGGTTCATCACATCGGTGACGAGGAACGCGAGCGGATAGGTAAAGGCACCCCACGTCAGCCATTGGCCGAACAGGAACTGCACAAGGATGTTGGAGGCAACCACAATGGCGGCCATGGCAAGAATGCCGGGAAGAAGGCGTGTCATATCATGGATCCGTTTTGACAAGGTAGCGGAGACTTGGCCCCCGGATGGGGACGCGGTCGCCTACCGCTCGGCGCGCGGGCCGTCAAGGCCGAAGGGCATCCGGTATTCGACAAACTCGGTGACCTGAAACGGCCGGAAGTTGTCGTCCGAGATCATGGTGAGCCGCAAATCGCCCTGTCGGTCGCGCCAGACCGAGATGCCTTCCAGGTTGTCATGGGTTCCGGTAAAGGTCTGCAGCACCAGCATTTCTTCGGCGGCGGCGGTTCTGGTCAACCGAAAGCTGCGGACACGGCTGCGAAAGCCGAGAATGCCGGTGAACTCCCGCTCCAGCAGGTAGAACCGGCCGTCCGGGCCGAAATCGGCGCCGACCGGCAGATAGCCATCGCGGCGCGGGATCGAAAACGGCTGCGTCCAGGTTCCGTTCTCAAAACGATAGACCGGGTAGGGCACGGTCAGCCGCCCCGACCGCTCTGGCAGGGTATAAAGCGCTCCGGCATCGTCGATGGCCAAGGCTTCAAGCGACGAATTGTTCTGCATCCGCTCGAAATTCGGATCGCTCGGCAAGGTTTCGGCCCTGGAGGTCGCGCTCCGATAGCGCCAGACGCGATGTTTGGCTTCGAAAGACACATAGATCTGGCCGTCGGGTCCGATGGCCAACCCCTCTGAATCGATCTGGAACCGCCCAAGCGGACCGCCATCACTGTTACGAAGTGGCCGCAACGGGCCCGACTTGACCCCGACGATCCGCCCGCCTTCGCGAAACAGGGTCCCCTGAACGATGTTGCCGCGATCCGTGATCGCCGTAAAGCTGGTGCCATCGGCAGACAGCTCCAGCCCCGAGAAGCCGCCGAACCCGCGCCCGATGTGATTCCAGGTAAAGCTGCTGATGTAGTCCGCCGCAAGGCCCTGTCCGGCACCGCCGGTTTTGCCCGCCAGCAAGACCGCAAACGCTACTGCGACGAAAGAACGGAGGCGCATTGCGACGGCAGATCGGCAAGAACATATTCACGGCGGGGTGTCGGAGGCGGTGCATCCGGGTCGGGCGGCGGCGCGGGTTTCGGGTTCAGAATGTCCTGCACCCATCTTTCGGCATCCGCGCATCCATCGCCGGGGGGCGGCGGCGCCTGATTCACGCAAGCGGTCGATCCTTTTGGACACACCAGCCTGACGTGGAAATGGTAGTGGTGGCCATACCAGGGACGGATCTTGCGCAGCCAAGATCTGTCGCCGGTCGCATCCTTGCACATCTGCGTCTTGGCGCCGGGGAACACAAAGATCCGCGCCACGGCAGGGTCGCTCGCCGCCGCTTTCAGGATCGCCATATGCTGTGCGGTCCAACTGCTGTTCACAAAAGCGCCGTTGGCCCGCCGCATGGAAATCGACGAGATGTTCTCCCGCTCTCTGGCGGTCAGGTTCAGGCGTTTCGGCGGAAGCATCCAGATATCCGCGTCCAGCCCGATCTGATGCGAGGCATGGCCCGTCAGCATCGGCCCGCCGCGCGGCTGCGAGATGTCGCCGATGTACAGCCCGGCCCAGCCCGGCTGGCTTGCCGCGAATTTCGACAGCCTTTGCAGATAGGCAATGGTGGTCGGATGGCCCCAGTTGCGGTTCCGCGACAGACGCATCGCCTGCCAGTTCGGCCCCGTTTCCGGCAATTGAATGTTGCCCGCGGCGCAGCCCTTTGCGTAGCTGCCATACGCTTCCGGCGCCTGGGCGGAACCCAGCTTGACGCCACCGAACAATTGCTTGGCAATCGCATTGGGGTCAAAGTTCGCTGCGGCGAAGGTCAGTGCCGCGCTGGGGCCAGACGTTTCAGCATCACGATCCACCCTGTCGTTGCAGCCAGCAAGCGTCAGGATCAGGGCGACGAAGGCGGTTATTCGGACCATGCGGGATCTCCATCCGGATGCACCCATGCTAACAGGATCAGACCAACAAGAAAAAGCCCAATCAGCGGAGTCACGCCCAACCTCTGGTTGCCGGTCACATCTGTGACGATGGCGACCAGCCCCGGCGCCAGGAAAGTCGTGGCCTTTCCGGCGAGCGCATAAAGGCCAAACGCCTCGGTCAGGCGGTTTGGATCGGACTGGCGCACCATCATCGACCGGCTGGCCGATTGCAGGGCCCCCCCCGCCGCCCCAATCGCCGCGCCAGCGATGTAAAAAGCGATGTCAGGCAGGCTGGACCCCGTCGCGACCGGCATCCCCAGAACCGCATCGCGCGAGATCAGAATGATGCAACCGGCAACCAGCACCAGCACCAGAATGCAGGTCGCGATCACGGGCTTTGGGCCGAACCGGCTGTCCGCCTTGCCGCCGACCCAGGCAAACACGGCCCCCGTTATCGCCGCCAGGATGCCGAACACGCCGATGTCCACCACGCTCCACCCAAGCACGCCCAGCGCATAGATGCCGCCAAAGGTATACATCCCGTTCAACGCATCGCGGTAGAACATGGAAGAGCCGAGATAGGCCGAAATAGAGACGCGTTTCGGCAGGGATCGCAGCGTTCGTCCCAGATCCCGCATCACCTCGCCGACCGGTCCGCCGCGCACGACGGCATGCTTGGGTTCGCGGACCCAAAGGAAGAAAGGTATCATAAAGACGACGTACCAGATCGCCACGAAGGGCCCGACAAAGCGCGTGCCCTCGCGCGTGGCGGCATCGAGCCCCAGGATCGGAGGAATGCCGATGAAGGTGACCCCCTGTTCATTCTCGGCGAACAGGAACAGCATCAACACAAGCGCCAGCACACCCCCGACATAGCCAAGCGCCCAACCGGTGCCGGAAATCTTGCCGATCTCCTCCTTTGTGCCCAGGGACGGCAGCATCGCATTGGTAAAGATCGTGGCAAATTCCATGCCGATCAGCCCGATCCCGAAAAAGATCAGCAACAGCAACACGCTGAAACTCTCCGGGTTGGCCAGCCACAGCCCGGCGGACCCCAGCACATACAGAACCGAAAACCCCCAGACATAGGGCATCCGCCGCCCGCGACTGTCGGCAAAAGCCCCGATGATTGGCGCGGAGACAGCGATCAGCAGCCCCGCCACGGTCAACCCGTATCCCCAGATCGCCTGCGCCTCTGCGCGCGCCACCTCTTGCGGGACGCCATCAGCCACCAGCCGCGCGATCACGATCTCGGCAAAGAACGGGCCAAAGATGAAGGTTAGCAGAAGCGTGCTAAACGGCTGGCTGGCCCAGTCGAACATGAACCAGCCCCAGATGCGCTTGCGCGCGGTCACCTTGGCCATTCTGGAACTCTCCTCGTTTCCGGGGCGATATGATCGTGATTTTTACCATGGGGCAACCGTTCAATGGCCCGGCGCTTGCCCTCGCGCCTTTGACCGCCTAGGTACCATTTCGGTGCAAACGGGACAGGACCGCCGACATGACGTCGATTCTACAAATCCTTCTGCTGATCCTTGACGTGGTCTGGTTCATTATGATCGTCCACATCATCATGTCGTGGCTGCTGAACTTTGGCGTTCTCAATGCGCGTCAGCCGATTGTCGAGCAGATCTGGGTCGGCCTCAACCGGCTGGTCGAACCGATCTACGAACCGATCCGCCGCATCCTGCCGGACACCAAGCCGCTGGACCTTGCGCCGCTGGTCGCGCTCTTGGCCGTCTACGCCCTGCGGATCATCATCCAGAACAACATATACGCCTTCTGACGCACAGCCAGGCTGATGGGTTGTTAAGCGAATCTTCATCTGCGATGATTTCGATAACCAGAGCAGTTTGAAGAAAACTTGAGGCGTGATGAACTCTGCGGTCGATCTTCTTGGCACCGTTTTCGGTTTCGATTCTTTTCGCCCTGGGCAGCAAGAGATTGTCGATGCGGTGATCGCAGGCGAAAACGTGCTGGCGATCATGCCGACGGGCGGCGGTAAATCCCTGTGCTTTCAACTGCCCGCGCTGTGCCGCGAGGGGGTCACGGTCGTGATCTCTCCGCTGATCGCGCTGATGCGGGATCAGGTGCGAGCCTTGCGCGAAGCCGGGGTGGAGGCTGGCGCGCTGACCTCTGGCAACACCCCGGAAGAGACGGATGAGGTGTTTCGCGCCCTCGACGACGGCCGGATGAAGCTGCTGTACATGGCGCCGGAGCGGCTCGCCGCGGGCGGAACGGTCGGGATGCTCAAGCGTATCGGGGTCAGCCTGATCGCCGTGGACGAGGCGCATTGCGTCAGCCAATGGGGGCATGATTTCCGCCCGGACTACCTTGCCATCGGCGCCCTTCGGCGGACCCTGAGCGTGCCGCTTGCCGCCTTCACCGCGACCGCCGATGAAGAGACGCGGGCGGAAATCGTCACCCGGCTCTTCGACGGCCAGGCTCCGCAAAGCTTTCTGCGCGGGTTCGATCGGCCCAACATCCACCTCGCGTTCGAGGCTAAGAACGGCCCGCGCAAACAGATCCTCGATTTCGCGGGGGCACGCCGGGGGCAATCGGGCATCGTCTATTGCGGCACCCGCGCCAAGACAGAGACGTTGGCCGCCGCGCTGCGATCCGACAAGCACCGCGCCTGCTATTATCACGGCGGGATGGAGGCGGACGACAGGCGAAACGTCGAAACCCGGTTCCAGCGCGAGGACGGCTTGATCGTGGTGGCCACCGTTGCTTTTGGCATGGGCATCGACAAGCCGGACATCCGCTGGGTCGCCCATGCCGATTTGCCCAAATCCATCGAAGCCTACTACCAGGAGATCGGGCGCGCCGGGCGGGATGGCGCCCCGGCTGAAACGCTGACTCTGTATGGGGCCGACGATATTCGCCTGCGCCGGACCCAGATTGACGAAAGCGTCGCGCCCGAAGACCGCAAATCCGCGGATCATGGGCGGCTGAACGCCCTGCTCGGTCTCGCGGAGGCGATGCGCTGCCGGCGACAGACTTTGCTGGAGTATTTCGGCGAATCCCCGGAACCTTGCGGCTATTGCGACCTGTGCGATACCCCGCCAGAGGTCTTTGACGCTACGGAAGCGGTGCGAAAGGCGCTGTCCGCGATGCTGCGGACCGGAGAGAGCTTTGGCGCCGGGCATCTGATCGACATCCTGACCGGAAACGAAACCGACAAGGTGCGCCAGCGCGGGCATCAGGACTTACCCACTTTCGGCGTCGGGCGGGACCTGAACCGGGGGCAATGGCAGGCCGTCTATCGCCAGATGATGGGGCAGGATCTGGTGCGGCCCGATGCGGCGCGCCACGGCGCCTTTCGGATGACCGAGGCCGCACGCCCGATCCTGCGGGGCGAGCAATCGATTCAGCTGCGCCGCGACACGATCAGAACGGCGACCAACCGGCCCGCCGTGAAAACGCTGGTCAGCGAAGAGGATGCGCCGCTGCTGTCCGCGCTGAAAGCCAAACGGCGAGCCCTGGCAGAGACGGCGCGGGTGCCGGCCTATGTCATCTTCACCGACCGTACCCTGATCGAGATGGCGGAAACCAAGCCCACCACGCTGGACGAGATGGCGCGCATCAGCGGGGTCGGCGCCAAGAAGCTGGACCGATATGGGGCGGATTTTCTGCGGATCATCAGCGGCGCTACCCTGGAACCGGTGCATCCCTCGCGCCGGAAACTCGCCGGGCGCCGCGAGGGCGTGGTGTTCGACCGGCTGCTCGAGGCGCAGACCGGCCTCGTGCACGGCTCGGACGGCACCGGCAAGCAGATGCAATGTTCCGCCTCGGTTCTGGCGAAGGTGGCCGCGCTGCGCTCTCCCGATCTGGCTTCGCTGACCGGGATCCTGGGCCCGCAACGGGCTGAACGGTTCGGTCCAGTCTTTCTGAGCATCCTGCAAGACGCCTAAGCCACATTGCGGCCCCGCCCGCGCATGGATAAGCAGGGCCGCGGTTTGTTAACAGGGAGTGCGCTATGCTCGTCGTGATTTCGCCGGCGAAACGTCTGGACTGGGACCCGGTGCCAGGGGTGGAAACGACCGCCCCCGACTTCGCGAAAGAGGCGCGGATCCTCGCCGGTCATGCGCGGCAACTGACGCTTGGAAACCTGAAGAAGCTCATGGATCTGTCCGACGATCTGGCGCGGCTGAACCGCGACCGATTTCGCAGCTACAAGGACGATCCAGACGCAACAGAGACGAAAGCGGCGGTGCTGGCCTTTGCGGGCGACACCTATATGGGGCTCGACGCCGAGACGCTGGACGCCGAGACGCTGGACTATGCCGGGCGCCATCTGCGGATTCTGTCCGGCCTTTACGGGCTGCTGCGCCCGCTGGACGCGATCCAGCCTTACCGGCTGGAGATGGGCAGCCGGCTGAAGACCCGGCGCGGACAGACATTGTATGATTTCTGGGGCGACCTTCCGGCCAAGGCGCTGAACGCGGCGGCTGCGACAGCCGGGACCGACATTATGGTGAATTGTGCCAGCCAAGAGTATTTCAGCGCGGTGGACCTGAAAACGCTACGCCCCCGGGTCGTGACGCCCGGGTTCTATGAGGTGAAGGACGGGACCGCCAAGATGATCAGCTTTCACGCCAAGAAGGCGCGCGGGGCCATGGCGCGGTTCATTCTGGAACGCCGGATCGCCACCTATGACGGCGTGTTGGAGTTCGACTACCTCGGGTATCGCCACAATCCAGAACGAAGCGAAACCGACCGGCCTGTGTTCACTCGTACCTCGCCGGACTGACCCCATCGGCGCCGGGACCTTGCCCTAGCTCGCAACCTTTTCGGCATCTGGCGTCGTTTCCAGCGTCGGCGTGCAGGTCTTGGGGCAATGGGACACGATGTGCCCGATGATCGCGTCTTTCTTGAGCGGTTTTGTCATATAGTGGTCAAGCCCGGCCGCAAGGATTTCATCCTTGTCCCCAGTCAGCGCGTGCGCGGTCATGGCAACGATTGGGACACGCGGCAGCCCCCGTTCCAGTTCGAACGCACGGATCTGGCGCGTCGCCTCCTTCCCGTCGACTTCGGGCATGGAGATGTCCATGAAGATCAGGTCATGCTGGCCTTTGCGATAGGCCTCGACCGCTTCGCGACCGTTCTCGGCGAACTCCAGGTCGATCCGTGCCGACTTAACCAGTTTGGAAAACACAAGCCGGTTGGTTCGGTTGTCTTCGGCGGCAAGGACGCGCATCAGGCGTCCGCCGGCGGGCTGTTCCACCGGAGCGGCCGGCGCAGGCTTGGCATGGCCCCGCTCGATCAGAACACGCAACACATCGCTCCGCTTCATCGGCTTGGGCAGGATTCCGTCAACCTGGTCAGAGCTTTGCGCATGCACGCCGCCCATCAGGTAGATCGGGCCTTCGAACCCGCTCTCGCACAGCTTCACGACGCATTCCTGGGCTGAAGGCGCCTTCAGGGCGGCGTCCAGAAGGACCACATCGCCAACCTTGGGCCCAGCCTCCACCAGTTGGGTGCCATCCTCGAATCCCCGTGCTCTCATCCGCATAGAGGCGAGCTGCCGCCGGACGATGTCACGCCCCTGAAACAGCGGATCCGCAACCAGAACCCGACGAATCCAGCCGGGCACGTCGGGCGTCATCGCCGCCTCCTCCCGTTGCGTCCTCAGGGTCACAAAGAAGCCAAAGCTGGACCCGCGCCCAAGCTCGGAATCCACCCAGATCTCTCCACCCATCAATTCGACGAGACGACGGGTGATCGCCAGGCCAAGCCCCGTCCCTTCGTATTTGCGGTTGCGGTCATCGTCGACCTGGTTGAACTCTCCAAAGATATGGTCGCACTTGTCTGCCGGAATACCGATTCCGGTGTCTTCAACCGTGACATGCACCCGTTGCAAGCCCGCGACGGTGTCCGGCAGGCTGGACACGCGGATCAGGATGTGCCCGCTTTCGGTGAATTTGACCGCGTTTCCGACCAGATTGGTGAGGATCTGGCGCACGCGCCCGGGGTCGCCGACGAACCGTTCCGGCATGAACATGTCGTAGTCGACCAGCAGCTCCACATCCTTGGATCCGACCGATGGCCGAAGCAGACGCGCAACATCGTACACCGCCTGTTCCAGGTCGAATTCCTCAGGATGCAGGGTCAGGCGGTCCGCCTCGATCTTGGAATAGTCGAGCACGTCGTTGATCAGTACCAAAAGCGATTCCGCAGAGGATCTGATCGTTTCGGTATACAGGGACTGTTCTTCGTTCAGGCGGGTTTCCGACAACAATTGCGCCATTCCGACGACGCCGTTCATGGGCGTCCGAATCTCGTGGCTCATATTCGCAAGGAAGGCAGATTTTGCCCGGTTCGCCGCTTCTGCCTTGCGGCGCGCTTCGCGCAGTTTTGCCTGGTTTCGAATCTCTGCCGTGATGTCGAGAGCCAGGGACACCGTGTCACCGGTCTCACCGCGCCGGTCCACGAGTTTGGCGAAAGCGCCGGTCCAGAAACGAACCGTCCGGGCCGGAATGACCGGCATCCGCCAACGCCAGATCATCTCTTCGCGCCAATCCTGACGATTCATCCCTTCGGTGTCGATGATGCCTTCTTCGGCCGCAATCTCCAGCAGCTCTTCATAGCGGATCCCCGGGCGGACATCGTCGACCCCTTCGAACGGCGCAAGATAGGCGGAATTCGCGACGACCATGACGCCATGGGGATCGTAAACCGCGAACCCGTCCTTGATCGTCTCAATCGATTCCCATAGCCGACGCTCCGCCATCTGGACGGCGCCCTGGGCCGTTTCAAGCTGCGTCAGAGCCTCATCGGTCTTCTTGCGCAGGACCTGTGTTTCGACCCGTGTTTCGACAATTTCCTCGGTCAGGTCCCTGGCGTGGAGGGCGAGCTTTCGGTTCGCCTCCGACAATTCTGCCTGCTTCTGCTTCAGAAGCCGCTCCGCCGCCAGACGGGCCCGACGCTCTCGCGCGAGTTCTTCGGATGTTACCATACCGGTCCGCTTTTGCTCCGGTGACCATTCAGCGATCCTTCGCAAGTTTATGTGAATGCCAAATTAACGCCGGCATCGAATCCGTTGCGACTCCGCCGCCGCTCGTGTCACTGTTGGCCATAACAACTTTGACGCAGGAGTTTTCCCCTATGCGCATCAGCATTCTTTTTGGCATGTTATTCGCGATTTTCGGGTCAGTCGCTTCGGCGCAAAGCCTTGTTCCAGAACGGCGCCTTGCCTTGATCCGCGACATGGATATTCCGGGCGGCGACATTCAGACCATTCTGGATTCAACCCTGAGAGCCTGTCAGGCCGCCTGCCTTTCGAATCCGCGCTGCGTCGCGTTTACCTATAATACCAAGTCCAAGGCTTGCTTCCCCAAGGAGGCGCTCGGCGAAATGACGCCGTATGAGGGCGCGTTTTCCGGTCGGGTTCTGAATGCGCGGCTTGGCGCGGTTGCCCTGAGCGAACAGCGGGTGCGGGACCTGTCCTTTTTGACAGAGACCGACCTGACCCGGGCCCGCGATGTTGCGGTGGGGCTGACCAACCAGCATGTGACGAACACCTTCACGGTCGGCGAATTCCTTTCCTCTGCCATCGAGGCACGCAGCAATGGAAACATCGTTCAGGCCTATCGGCTGACCGGCGCGGCAACGGTGCTAAGCGATGCCTCGGACCATTGGACGGAATATGCCCGTCTCGCCATGGCGATTGAAACCGACAACTCTTCGGAACGGCGCGAGTATCGCAGCCGCGCCGTGTCTGCCGCCATCAATGGCTATCTGCGGGCGGAAACCCCGGCGATCCGGCACAGCGCACTTGTGGTGCTGGCCGAAGCGCTGGAACTGAATTCCCGTGGCCGCGACATGGTTCCCGCGCTGCGTCTGGCGCAAGCGATTGTCGAACGCTCCGATACCGAAGAGCGTCTGGCAGAGGCGATTGCCCAATACGGCTTTCGCATCGTCGAACATACGGTGGACAACGATTCTGCCCGGCCCCGGATCTGTGCCGAATTCTCGGAGGATCTGATCCAGGCCGGTATCGACTATACCCCCTTCGTGCAGGTGCCCAATGCGGAATTGAGCGTGGAGCCGGACCAGCGGCGCCTGTGTCTGGAAGGGGTCGTGCATGGCGAACGGTACCGCGTGACCTTCCGCGAGGGCCTGCCCGCCGCGTCGGGCGAAGAACTGATCCGCAATGTGACGCTCAACCTTTATGTGCGCGACAGGTCTGCGGCTGTGCGCTTTCCCGGCAGGGCCTATGTTCTGCCCGCGACCGGAGAGGTGAACATCCCCGTCGAAACCGTCAATGCAACGGAGTTGGATCTGCGTTTGCGGCGGATCAGCGACCGGTCGATCCTGCGCGCCATTCAGGACGGCTTTTTCGGCCGGCCACTGAGCCCCTGGGAAGAGGATGAGTTCGGCGACACCATGGCAGAGACAGTGTGGACCGGCGTCGGCGAGGTCACGACCGACCTGAACCGCGACGTGACCACGCGTTTGCCGCTGGGCGATGTGGTCGGCGGGGTGCGGCCCGGCATCTATGCGCTTCAGGCCGCGATCCCCGATTCCGACCCCTATGAAACGCCCGCCGCGACGCAATGGTTCGTGGTCAGCGATCTTGGCATCGCGACGATGAACGGCGCCGACGGGCTGCATGTGTTTGCACGCGGTCTGGGCGATGCGGAACCCCGCGATGACGTGGAGATCACGCTGCTGTCCCGGTCAAACTCTGTCCTCGGTACCGGTGCAACCGACGCGATGGGCTATGCCCGCTTTGACGCCGGGCTGATGAACGGGACCGGCGGCGCCGCTCCGGCGATGGTTTTGGCGCGGGTTGGGGACGACCTGACCTTCCTGTCGCTGACCGATCCCGAATTCGACCTGTCCGATCGCGGAGTCGAGGGCCGCGCCCCGGCGGGCCCCATCGACACCTTCCTGACCACCGATCGCGGCGCCTACCGCGCTGGCGAGACGATCAATGCGACGGTTCTGACCCGCGACGGGGAGGCGGAGGCCATCGAGGGCCTGCCCCTCGTCGCCGTTCTGACGCGCCCCGATGGCGTCGAATATTCCCGCCAGCTCAGCCGAGACTCCCAGGCCGGGGGTCATGTGTTCAGCTTCCGCACTTCGGGCAGTGTGCCGCGCGGGTCCTGGCGGCTGGACATCCATGTGGATCCTGACGCCCCCGCCGTCGCCTCGACCAACGTTCTGGTCGAGGACTTTCTGCCGGAACGCATCGACTTTGCCCTTGGACTGCCCGACGGCATAATCCAGGCAACCGACCAGCCGCCTTTGACCGTGCAGGCCGACTACCTGTTTGGCGCACCAGCGGGGGATCTGCCGGTGGATGGCTATATCCTCATGCGGTCGACATCGACGCTCGCGGATTTCCCAGGCTACACGTTCGGCCGCTACGATTCCGTGCAGAACAGCGACATCTGGTACCTGCCCGGCACCCTGCGCACTGACGCGAGCGGGTTTGCGACCGTCGGGCTGGAACTGCCCGAGGTCACAGCCGACTTCCGACCCCTGGAGCTGGAGGCGATCATCACCGTCTCCGAAGGCTCTGGCCGTCCGGTAGAGCGGACGCTGACTCACCCCATTGCCGCCTCGACAGAGATCATCGGGATCAAGGCCAATTTCGACGGCACGCTGGCCGAGAACACCGAAGCCTCCTTCAACCTGATCGCGCTGGATACCGCGCAGCAGCCGACCCGGATGGACGTGCGCTGGACCGTCAATCGCGTCGAGACCCGCTATCAATGGTACAGCTACGATGGCTACTGGGATTATGAGCCGATCACGACCCGCACAAAGATCGCCGAGGGCGATGTGTCCCTTGGCAACGGTCCCGTCACGGTCACCGCGCCGGTGGAATGGGGCCGCTATGAGATCCGGGTGGAACGGACCGGCGGCGCCTATGTCGCAGCAAGCCGGGATTTCGCGGCCGGTTGGTATGGCGGCGCCGATGCCACGGCCACGCCGGATCTGCTGGAAATGTCCCTGAATGCCGAAAGCTATGCGCCCGGCGAAACTGCCACCGTGCGGGTCGTACCTCGCTATGCTGGCAAGGGGTTGATCACCGTCGTGTCGAACCGTCTGATCGACATGCAGGCGGTCGATCTGGTCGAGGGTGAGAATACCTTTGATCTGCCGGTCACCGACGCCTGGGGCGCGGGCGCCTATGTCACGGTCTCGGCGATCCGTCCGACGGATGTCGAGGCTGGCCGCAACCCGACCCGCTCACTCGGTCTGGCCCATGCCAGCATCGATCCCGGTCCGCACAAGCTGACAGTCGCGGTCGAGGCCGCCGCTGAGGTCGATCCGCGCGGCCCGATGCCCGTTGCGATCAAAGTCGATGGCACTACCGAAGGCGAAACGGCCTGGGTCACTGTCGCCGCTGTGGATGTTGGCATCTTGAACCTCACCCGGTTTGAAAGCCCGGATCCAAGCGGTCACTACTTTGGCCAAAGAAAGCTGGGGATGGGTCTGCGCGACGTCTATGGACGGCTGATCGACGGGCTGTCCGGCAGCATCGGCAACGTCCGGTCCGGTGGCGATTTCGTCGCCGAAGCCGGGATGGACTCCCCTCCGCCGACCGAGGAACTTGTCGCCTATTTCTCCGGCCCGATCGAAGTGGGCCCGGATGGGTTTGCCCGAACCTCGTTCGACCTGCCCTCGTTCAACGGCACGGTGCGGCTGATGGCCGTGGCCTGGTCCGCGACCGGGGTGGGCGAGGCCGAAGCCGAAGTGTTGGTCCGCGACCCCGTGGTCGTGACCGCCAGCGTGCCGCGCTTCATGGCGCCCGGCGACAGCTCTCGCCTGTTGCTGGAAATCGTACATGCCAGTGGCCCGGCGGGCCGGATGGAACTGAGCGTCGCCACGGACGGTCTGCGTCTGGGGCGCCGTGTGCCGCCTTCGTTCGACCTGGTGGAGAACGGCAAACAGATGATCGCCCTGCCGATCACCGCCCTCGCGCCGGGTCTGGCTGAGTTGACGGTGACTGTCACGACCCCTACCGGCAAGGCGCTGACCAAGACGTTGAAGCTGCCGGTGCAGGTGAACGACCCCGTCGTGACCCGTGCCAGCCGCTTTGATCTGGCCGCCGGGGATACCTTCACCTTCGACAGCGATGTGTTCACCGGCTACCGCGTCGGCTCTGCCTCGGCCACGCTCGCTGCCGGTCCAATCGCACGTCTCGACGCGCCCGGCCTGCTCGAAGCGCTCGACCGCTATCCCTATGGCTGTACCGAGCAGACAACCAGCCGCGCTCTGCCGCTGTTGTATCTGGACGAGGTTGCCCAGGCGATGGGTCTGGCACAGCGCGACCAACTGGCGCTGCGCATCGATCAAGCCATCGAGCGGGTGCTAACCCGGCAAGCGCCGAACGGGGCCTTTGGCCTGTGGAGCGCGTCTTCGGGGGATTTCTGGCTCGATTCCTACGTCACCGACTTCCTTTCGCGCGCCAAGGCGCAAGGCTATGACGTGCCCGAGATCGCCTTCCGCAACGCGCTGGACAACCTGCGCAACCGGATCAACTACGCAGCGGAATTCGACACTGGGGGCGAGTCGATTGCCTATGCCCTTTACGTTCTTGCCCGCGAAGGCGCTGCCGCCGTCGGAGATCTGCGCTATTATGCCGATGTGAAGGGAGAGGCCTTTGCAACACCTCTCGCCGCAGCCCAGCTCGGTGCGGCGCTCGCGTCCTACGGGGATCCGACCCGCGCGGATTACATGTTCACGCTGGCCGCCCGGATGATCGGCGAGCTGGATGGAGCCGAAGGGCAAGTCTGGCGCACCGATTATGGCACCCGCTTCCGGGATCGCGCGGCGGTGCTGACGCTTGCCGCCGAGGCGGGCAGCAATGCGGTCGACTACGACACCTTGCTGGACAGCATCACCCCCGTCGATCCGGTCCGCTATCTATCGACACAGGAGAAGGTCTGGTCGCTGCTGGCCACCCACGCCATGCTGAACAACAACACCTTCGGCGATCTGCGGATGAACGGCGACGCGCTGGCCGGTCCGCTGGTTAAGGTGGTCGAGGATGACACCGCCTTCGCCCCGATCGAGGTGACCAACGTCGGCGACACGCCCGCGACAATCACCCTGACCACCTTCGGCGTTCCCGAAGTGCCGGAAGCGGCGAGCGGGAATGGCTATGCTATTTCGCGCCGGTATTTCGACATGAACGGCAATCCCGTCGATCTGACCTCGGTCGAGCAGGGGACGCGGCTGGTGACGGTGATCACGGTGCAGCCCTTTGGCGAAACCGCCGCGCGCCTGATCGTCGACGATCCGCTGCCCGCCGGGTTCGAGATCGACAACCCCAACCTGATGCGTGGCGGTGACGTGCGCGCACTCGATTGGCTTGATTTGGAGACCAACACCCGCAACGCCGAATTCCGGCAGGACCGTTTCATCGCCGCCATCGACTGGCGGTCGGACGAGGCGTTTCGTCTGGGCTATATCGTCCGCGCGGTGTCTCCGGGCACGTTCCATCACCCGGCTGCGAGTGTCGAAGACATGTACCGTCCGGAATACCGTGCCCATAGCGATCCCGGCCAGGTGATCGTCGTCGAATGAGGCGCCTTGCCTTACCGGTGCTGGCCCTTGCGCTGTTTCTGACGGCACTTGGGCGTGACCGCTTCGATGCCTGGATCGCCGCGACAGAGCTTCCGCCTCTGCTGATCGAGACTTCGGTCGAGATGCGGGACAGGAACAGCGTGTTGCTGCGGGCCTATACGGTGGCCGATGGGCGCTGGCGGCTGGCGACGTCCCTGGACGCCGTCGATCCCGGCTATATTGCGATGCTGGTCGCCTACGAAGACAAACGCTTTTACGACCATCAGGGCGTCGATCCCGTGGCGATCCTGCGGGCCGTCGGTCAGGCGATCTGGCATCGGCAGATCGTGTCGGGGGGGTCGACCCTGACCATGCAGGTCGCGCGGCTGCTCGAGGATGGGACGACCGGCGAACTCTCTGGCAAGCTGCGGCAGGTTCGGTTAGCGCTTGCGCTGGAACGTCGGCTGACCAAGTCGCAGATCCTGGAACTCTACGTGAATCGCGCACCGTTTGGCGGCAATCTCGAAGGTTTGCGGGCGGCGACCTATGCCTATTTCGCGAAAGAGCCACGGCGCCTGACTCCGGCCGAGGCGGCCCTGCTGGTGGCCTTGCCGCAATCGCCGGAGAAACGGCGGCCCGACCGCTATTCAGGCAGTGCGCATCAGGCGCGCGGCCGGGTTCTGGCTCGCGCGGTGGAGGCAGGAGTGATCGCGCAAGACACCCTTCTTGCCGCGCAGACAGAGCCTGTTCCCGCCAAACGCCACCCCTTTCCAAAGCGCGCGCCGCATCTGACGGATCGGATCCGGGCGGCAAACCCGGATTTGCAGGTCCACAGCCTGACCCTCGACAAGGCCCTGCAAGCGCGGCTGGAAGAGCTTGCAAATCGGTCCGTGCGCAGTGCCGGGCAACGCCAATCCATCGCGATCCTGCTGGCCGATCACCGGACCGGAGAGATCCTGGCCTCTGTCGGGTCGGCGGGCTATGCGCAGGGCGCCCGCGAAGGCTTTGTGGACATGACCCAGGCGCTTCGCTCCCCCGGATCGACCCTAAAGCCGCTGATCTATGGGCTGGCATTCGACGAACGGCTGGCGCATCCGGAAATGCTGATCGACGACCGCCCCACCGCATTCGGTACCTATGCGCCGCAGAATTTCGATGGCGCGTTCCGGGGCACGCTGAAGGTCAGCAAGGCTCTGCAACTGTCTCTGAACATCCCGGTCGTGAAACTGCTGGATGCGCTTGGGCCCGCTCGGTTGATGAGCCATCTGCGCCGCGCTGGGGTCGAGGCGCGTCTGCCCGGCGGCCAGGCCGGTCTGGCGGTTGCGCTGGGCGGGGTGGGTG
>CAYGRI010000010.1:40418-41193 GCA_964352155.1 uncultured Maritimibacter sp.
GTGGGTGTGTCGCTGGAAGGGCTGGTTCGTCTCTATGCCGCGCTGGCAAATGGGGGGCGTGCCGTTGACCTGTCTGCGGTTTCTGGCGCCAAGCCGCCTGAGGTGCCGCAAACGGTCCTGTCACCGGAATCGGCCTGGATGATTGGCGATATTCTGTCTGGCATCGCGCCGCCCATCGGCGCAGCGGAGACGGGCCTGGCCTACAAGACCGGCACCTCCTACGGGCATCGCGACGCCTGGGCGATCGGGTTCGACGGATCGCATGTCGCCGGTGTCTGGATGGGCCGCCCCGACGGAACGCCCGTTCCCGGTGCTTTCGGCGGTGGCATCGCCGCGCCGATCCTGTTCGAAGCCTTTGCCCTGCTGAAACCCCGGCTTGACCGTTTGCCCCCGCCGCCGCCAGCCACCCTGATCGTCAGCCAGTCGGGCCTGCCAGAGCCGCTGAAACGGTTCCGTCCGCGCGGCGCGGCCTTTGCCGAAGATCCGGATGCGCCCGCCGTCGCTTTCCCGCCGGATGGGGCGCGGATCGAGACACATGACAACATGCTGGCGGTCAAAGTGCGTGACGGCAGCCCGCCCTTCACCTGGCTGGCTGATGGGCGACCGGTTCTGACCGAAAGCCATGATCGCAGCAGCCTGATCGCCCTGCCCGGCTTGGGCTTCGTCACCCTGTCCGTGATCGATTCAAAGGGACGGTCGGCCCGCAGCAAGGTGCGGATCGACTAGAGCGAGATGAGATTAGGTTGAAGCGTATCCGGCATTGGCGAGATAGTTT
>CAYGRI010000011.1:0-41094 GCA_964352155.1 uncultured Maritimibacter sp.
ATGGAGGCGATCCTGGTCGCCGGCGACACCGGCCAGCCCGTTGCGATCGAGGCGCCCAAGTGCCAGCCCCGCGCCATGGCCGAAGACGAGGCGATGGCGCTGCTGCTGTAATCCAGTCAAGCCCCTGATTTCGAGAGATGATTCTGCCCTGACGGGTCAGGCGGAGCGACGCATCATAAGCAGCGAATCGATGATGATACGTTTGGCGGGCGTGTCCTTCCCCATCACCGCTTCGTTCATCCTGTCCAGCAACAGCTGAACCGTCCGATCCGCGATCTCATCGGTGTTCTGCGCCATGGTCGTCAGCGGCGGCCAGATGTAGCGGCTCATCGGGTGGTCATCATGCCCGGCAACGCGGATATCCGCCTCGGGCCCGCGGCCGATCGTCAATCCCGCCTCCCCCGCCGCGGCCATGACGCCAAAGGCGAAGCGGTCATTGGCGCACAGCAGCGTCTTGCCCGGAACCCCCCCCTTGGACGCCAAAAGCCGCTGCATCTGATCATAGCCGAGACGCTCAAAGTCCCACGACTGCGGGCAGTCGCAGTGAATCACCAACGGCGCCATGCCCTCGCTTTCCATCGCGGCGCGGTAGCCATTCTGCCGGATCAGGGCATTGTCGGTCAGATGAGTGCTTTCCAGCAGGATCGGCGCCTCGCCGGAGCGGCACAGATATTGCACCATGGCCGTGACGCTTTGATGGTGGTCATTGCCGACAAAGGGCACCCCCTCCAGCGGGACGTCAAAGCTGACCACCGGCACCGATTGCTTCAGCCGGTCGAACACCCCCGGTTTCGACGTGGCCCCAAGGGGCGAGACGATGACGCCCTGCACCTTGAATTCCAGCATGCTGCGCACGGCCTCTTCTTCCAGTTCGGGGCGGGTGTGGCAGGAAATCTGCACCGGCCAGAACCCCTGATCCCGCAGATTCCGTTCGATCCGCGCCAGGAATTTGCTGAAGAACGGGTCATACATCGTCGGGATGATGATCCCGATGTTACGCACCCGCTTGCTGTTGAGATGCCGGGCAAAGGAGTTCGGCTCAAAGTCCGACTTCTTCAGCACGGCCTCTATCCGGTTGCGGGTGGACTCCTTTACGTTCAAAGGGTCCGAGAAATACTTGGCCAGCGTCGGGCGCGACACCCCGCACGCCAGCGCGAATTCCTCCATCGTCTTGTAAGACGTCTTGCCAGCCATGGGCCTGTCGCCACCTCGCTTGCCAAGCCCCACGGGCCTAAGATCATTTTCCTGGCGACGCTACCCGTCCTTTACAAAATTATCAATTTTGACAATTCGAAAAATCAGCGGCCCGCGCGGAAAAAGGCGGTGTAAAGGGCCGGGTCTGGTCTTGTGGCAAGGGGAACGCCTGGCCAAAGTCTCGCCCCGCCAACGCGATCAGGCTGGCAAAGACCGCAAACAACCACCCCACCCAGAGTGCGGCAAAGGGCCGCCCAATTGGACGGCCCCTTGGTTGTCTTGCTCAGACAGTGGTTCAGTCCGCGCCGCGCACCGGGATCGGCGCATCGGGGTTCGGCTTGAACACCTTCTGGACCACCCATGCGCCGACGACGGCTCCGATCCCGATCAGGTCTGTCACCAGCCCGCCTTCGATCATGAACAAGGCGGCGACCATCAGGGCAAGCCGGATGAACCACGCCGCGCGCTGGCCAAGGAACCAGCCCTGCACCCCGCCGGACAACAGGAACACCCCGAACACCGCCGTCGCCCCCGCGCGCAGGACTTCGTACCATGTCCCGTCCATCAACAAGGCCGAGTTGTAGAAGAACATGAAGGGCACGATAAAGGCGGCGATCCCGATCTTGAAGCTGGCCACGCTGGTGGACATCGGGTTCGCCCCCGAGATCCCCGCCGCCGCATAGCTGGCCAGGGCGACCGGGGGGGTGATCGCCGACACAACCGCAAAGTAGAACACAAAGAAATGCGCCGTCAGTTGCGGAATGCCCAGCTGCACCAGACCCGGCGCCACGACCGAGGCCGCAACCGCATAGGCCGCAGTCGTCGGCATCCCCATCCCCAGCAGGATCGCGATGCACATGGCAAAGAACAGCGCCAGAAGCTGGCTGACACCGGCAAGATCCAGCAGGACGGACGAGAACCGCGCGCCCACCCCGGTCAGAGAGATCACACCGACAATGATACCCGCACAGGCACAGACCGCGATGATCTGGATCGACATCACACCTGCAAGCTCGAACGCCTTCCAGATCTGCCCCGGCCCCATTCCGGCCACGGCGGCCTCCGGCAGACTGCCGGGAAAGAGCCGGATCATAAGCACCGGCATCCAACTGATCACCGCCGCGGCAATCGTGGCCAGGGTCCCGGCCCGGATCACCGAATAGCCCATGAACAGCGCCGCGATCAGGATGACGATCGGCACGAACAGATAGGCCTGACGCACCATCTTGGCGAGCTTTGGCAGCTCGTCCTCACGCATCCCGCGCATACCCAGCTTGGCCGCCTCGAAATCGACCATGAAGTAGACGGACACAAAGTACAGGATCGCCGGAATGATCGCCGCGATCGCGATCTCCTGATAGGGAATGCCCGTGATCTCGGCCATGATAAAGGCCCCTGCCCCCATGATCGGCGGCATGATCTGACCACCGGTAGAGGCCGCGGCCTCGATCGCGCCGGCGGTTTTGGGCTTGTAGCCGACCTTCTTCATCAACGGGATCGTCAGCGACCCGGTGGCCACCACATTGCCAGCGGATGTGCCGTTGATCATCCCCATCAGGCCAGAGGCAAAGATCGCCACCTTGGCCGGACCGCCTCGCGCACGCCCCGCCGCCGCGAAGGCAAAGTTGACGAAGTAATCGCCGACCTTGGACGCCTGCAGGAAGGCGGCGAAGATGATGAACAGGATGATATAGGTCGAGGACACCGCCGTGGTTGGCCCAAGGATGCCGGCGTCGGAATAGACATGGCCAAAGAAGCGTTGCCAGCTATAGGCCGATTGCACCGCCAGGATGCCCGGCAGCAAATGCGCGGTGAACGTGTAGACCAGGAACACGCCGGTGATGATGACAAGCGCAAGACCCGCAACGCGGCGCGTCAGTTCCAGGATCAGGGCAGAGCCTGCCGTCGCGGCAAAGGCCACGCCAATCGGCACAAAGGGGGTTCCGACGGAATTGCGCGCCGCGGTGCCATAGATCGCGATCAGATAGGCCGCGACCGTAAAGGCGCAGATCGCCAGCAGCAGGTCTGACGCGCGAAACCGGTCTCTTGGCGCTTTCTCCAGCCAGCCCAGCAGGATGCCGCCCAGGGTCGCGACCAACAGCGGCGTGCCGAAATACCAGACTTCCTGAGTGTAGATCGGCGTGCCGGCAAAGGCGGGCCATGTCGTCAGGCCGCCCATCTGTGGCAGGGTGCCCGATGCAATCGTCGACGCAAACCAGAAGCTTACCCCAAGCGCCACCAGCGCGGGAAGCATCAAGGCATAGGCGATCTTGTCCCAGGGGCCGGTTTGCGGGCTGTCATCCTTTTCGGAAAACAGCATCGCGTTGTACATCAGGAACCCCAACGCCAGAGCCCCGGCGATATGGAATACCCGAAAGTTCCATGTCTCCAACGGAAACTGAGGCAGCAGCGGAAGGGTGACACCGGTATAGGACGAGATCGACACCCCGTTCAGGGCGACCATGTGAAAAAGCGCATAAAGCGCGCCGAACCCTGCGACGACCTGAAGGCGCCAACCCGCATACAGGCGGCGGTTGTCCTCTATCGGCTCTTCGTCGACACCATCTGCAATAAGCCCGTCATCGGCCTGAGTTGCCTCATGAACCATTCCAACCTCCCTGGCAAAGGCAGCCGTGCCGGATCGGCACGCGTGCTTTTCGAATTTCTAGAAAGACGCAATTCCTAGGGGGTGCGGTATCGCACGGCCGCGAAGGATTGCAGAATAGGGGGCGGCGCCGGCCCAAGGCCGACGCCGCCCGTCTGTATCTTAGTTCCCGAAGATCATGTCGGCAGAGATCTCTGCACCGGCGTTCTCGATGAACCAGGCGGCAGCACCGGGATGCCACTTCATGACGGTGTTCTTGTCCCAGTTGCCGGGCACGGTCGACCTGGCGGCGCGGTGAATGTTCACCATACGCTCGTTGTCGGACATCACCACGTCCACAACCGCCTTCACGAAGCTTTCCGGCAGATCGCAATTCGCGATGGCAAAGTTCCACATGGACACAGACCGCGCGCCGCTTTCCAGCGTGGTGTAGGTGTCGGCGGCAATCTCGAAGGCCGCGACGGGGAAGGCTGCCATGATCTTGGCCTGCTCTTCCTCGGTGAACTCGATGATGTTCACATCGGTCTGCACCTCAAGCTGGCTGACGGCGGGCACGGGCACACCGGCGGCGAAGGCAATCACGTCCAGCAGCCCATCCTGAAGCTGGCCGCCCAGGTCGGACCAGCCGCCATTACGGCGCTCGAACTCGACCCCCAGCGTTTCCATCATGCGCGGGAAATAGGTGTCAGAGGTGGACCCGGCAGGACCAAAGCCGATACGGGCACCAGCCGGGATTTCCGCGACAGTGGTGATACCCGAGGCGGACAGCGCCGTGACAGAGAACGGCGTCTGGTACATCGGGAACATCGCACAGGCATTGGTCATCGGCAGACCGGGCGCGATCGGGTTCATGCCGGCGATGGCCTCGGCGGCGGGGCCCATGGTGGTCATGCCGAACTGCGCGTCACCGGTGTGCACCAGCGCCATGTTCTGGGACGGACCGCCGGTAACTTCGCCGCCGCCCGTCAGGCCAAGCTCATCCGCGACCAGATTGGCCCAGCCGGAGCCATAGGCGAAATAGGTGCCGCCCTGCGACGCCGTCGCAACGGTGAAGCTTTCGGGCCAGCCGGTACGGTCGGCATGCGCCTCTGCAAAGGCCACACCAGCGACCGACGTGGCTACGGCGAACGTAATCCCTGCTACTTTTTTCATCGTCTTTACCTCCCTAGGCATGTCAAAAGAACAAACCAGCTATGCAATTTCCAACTGGCCTGCGCCTAACTGGAGCGAAGCGCGCCACGCGACAACGCTGTTAGCGCCGTTCATTCAACGGTTCTTTAAGTTTTTTCGCGGAATGGGTCGCCCAGGGGACATCGGACCGGTTTTAGGGGTCGCGAGCGTTACACCGGCGCCTCTCACCTCGCCCTACAGGTCCGGATTCGCGAAACTGTCCCGTTCCAATCCATAACGGACCATCTTTTCGTACAGCGCTTTTCGAGAGATTCCCAAAGCCTCATAGGTGTCTTTGAGCCGGCCGCCATGGGCCGTCAGGCTGGCAGCGATCAGGGCGCGTTCATGCTCTGCCATCCTGTCCGACAACGACGCCGAGGCGGCAGAATCGGTCTCTGCCCCCTCCGGCAAGCCCAGGACAAAGCGTTCGGCGGCATTGCGCAGCTCGCGCGCGTTTCCGGGCCAGGCGCGCGCCGCCATCGCATCCAGAGTGGCGCCCGGCACATGCGGGACGGGCAGGTCATGACTGTCCGCCACCAGCTCGACAAAGGACAGAAACAGGATCGGCACATCTTCGCGGCGCGCGGCGAGCGTCGGCATCCGCACCGTGGCCACATTCAGCCGGTACAGCAAATCGCTGCGAAACCGCCCCTCGGCCGCGGCGTCCTCGAGGTTGGATTTCGACGCGGCGATGACCCGGACATCCAGGTCAATCGGCTCATGCGCCCCCAGCCGATGGATCGTCCGCGTTTCCACCGCATGCAACAGCTTGCCCTGCAGCGCCAGCGGCAGGCTGTCGATCTCGTCCAGAAACAGGGTGCCGCGCCGCGCATGTTCGAACTTGCCGATCCTCGTCCTGGCGGCCCCGGAAAAGGCCCCGGCTTCATGGCCGAACAACTCGCTTTCAATCCCAACGGCAGGAAGGGCGGCGCAATTGATCGCCACGAACGGCCGGTCGGCCCGCGCGCCCCCCGCATGGATCGCCAGCGCCGCAAGACCTTTGCCCGTGCCGGTTTCCCCCACCACAAGCACATTTGCATCCGTCGCGGCGATGTCCTTGATCTGTTTGCGCACCCGGTCCATCGCAAGGCTGACGCCGCGAAACCGGTTCTGCACCGTCAGCGGCGACTGCATCTGCGAGCGCAAAAGGCGGTTCTCAAGCGTCAGGCGCCGCATCGCCAAAGCCCGCCGCACGGCATCGACCAGACGCTCCGGCTCGAACGGCTTTTCGATGAAATCATAGGCCCCGTCCCGCATCATCGACACCGCGAGGTCCACATCCCCATGCCCGGTGACGAGAATGACCGGAATCTGCGGATCCTTTTGCAAAACGGCATGCAGCAAGGCAACGCCGCCCATGCCGGGCATCCGCAGATCCGTGACCACCACGCCCGCGAAATCGGGATCGACCTGCACCAACGCAGGTTCCGCGCGATCAAAACACTGGCAGTCGATTCCGGCCAGATCCAGCGTCTGCTGACCGGCGATCCGCAACGGCTCTTCGTCATCGATCAGGAAAACCAGGCCCGTTTCGGTCATTCCGCCGCCTCGGGGACAGACGGCGCCTGGGACCGTGTCAGGGTGACGGAAAAGATCGCGCCCACCTCGGGGTGATTGCGTCCGCTCAGACTGCCGCCAAAGTCCCGCATGATGTTATAGGAAATCGACAGGCCAAGCCCCATGCCCTTCCCGGGATCCTTGGTGGTATAGAACGGGTCGAACAGCTGGGCGATATTGGCCTCTGTCATGCCGGTCCCGCGATCACGCACATCGACGCGGATCTGGTCGTCGTGTTGCTTCAGCGACATGTCAATGACCGGCTCTGGCGTGGCGCTCATGGCGTCAACAGCGTTGCTAAGCAAGTTCACCAGAACCTGCTGCAATCGCACCTGCCCGCCCAGCACCCATATCTGCCGATCCGGCGCGGTCCAGTTCACTTGACACCCGGCGGCGCGCAGCTTTGGCTCCACAATCGCCAGAGCGCTTTCGATGGCCTGGTTCAGCAGAATCGGCTCTGTCCGCTCGCCGGGGCGGCGGGCAAAGTTGCGCAAATGCGTCGAGATCGCCACCAGTCGATCCACCATATTGTCAATCATTCCAATGTTTTGGCGCACTTTGTCCGGCTCACCACGATCAAGATAGGCCGCCGCATTGCGCGCAAAGGACTTGACGGCGGCGAGCGGCTGGTTGAACTCATGGCTCAGCGCCGCCGACATCTGCCCAAGCGCGGCCAGTTTCCCGGCCTGGACGAGCTCGTTCTGGGTTTGCCGCAACAGGGTTTCGGCGCTGCGGCGTTCCTCGACCTCTTGCATGATGTTGCGATTGGCCTCGTTCAGCTCCGCGGTGCGTTGTGTCACCCGCTGTTCCAGTTCCTCCTTCATCAACAGGGCGGCGGTGATGCGTTCCTGCAACTGGATCCGGCGCTGAACGACGACGGTAACACTCAACCCGACCAGAATGAAAAGCAGGGCCGCCGTCGCAACCGTCGCCATTGCCCGGTTCCAGGCGGGCCCCGTGGGGGTGAAAAGCCAAACCTCCCAGCCAGCGCTTGGGATGGCCTGGGCTTGTACGATGAAGTCTTCCGTCTGCCCGCCCGCGTTCGCAATGGAGAAACGGCTCAGGCGATCATCGAAGGGCGATTGTGTATTCTCCAGCATCTGGAGCGCATCCATCGGATATTGCCGGGTGACTTCAATGATGGTGCGCGAACTCTTGGCGAGGGGGTCAAAGGTGCGGAAATGCCACTCTGCCCGGTTCGACATGAACACCACGCCATGGCCGTCTTTGACCGCAACGACATTGTCTCCGACGCGCCAGGCCTCTTCCAGCGCGTCGACGGTGAATTTGACAGCCAGAACGCCAATCACCTTGGGTCCGTCGCGCACCGCTTCGGCAAAGAAATACCCACGTTCACCGGACGTCGTTCCCAAGGCAAAGAACCGGCCTTGCTGCCCATTCAAGGCAAAGGTGAAATAGGGCCGGTACTTGAAGTTCTGCCCGACGAAAGACAGCTCTTTCCAATGGTTGCTGGCCGCGATGGTCAGACCGGAACGATCGATCAGAAAGATATCAGACAGCCCGACTTGTTCGGCGGTGCGCTGAAGGTCCGTGTTGACCCGAGAGATCAGCGCCCCATCCGATGGGGTCAGCAAGGCTTCGATCACCTCCGGACGTTCAGCAATGAGCGCGGGCAGTGCCTCGAACCGTTGCAAGGACCCATTCAGCCCCTCGACCGCCAGGTTGAGGGTCGAAGCTTCCTTTTGCGCAAGCTGCCCCAGATAGACCCGCTCCAACACCGGAAACAAAAGACTGGACGCGACAAGCAGGAACGCGAACGTCCCCCCAACCAACAGCGCGACCAAGCGCGCCTTTCGTCCAAGATATTCCGGTTTCTGGATCGGTTGTGACATGACCTAGTGATGCGGCGAAACATGACCTAAAACAAGTCCGCCCGAGAAGATCGAAACCAACATTCGCACCCCAGGATTTCTGGCAGCGATGCTGGCATCGCGACACAAGTTCAGAACGTACCCCGCGCGAGGGTTGAGCACATGAACCCGACCCTCCTGAGCCGAGACTTCACAGCTGTGAACTTACTATGCCGCGTCTCGTCGCATCAACGCCATGATCATCGGGCCACAGGAGAATCCCTCAGTGGCCGCCTTCGCGGACAAGGATCTCAGATATCCGCCGGGAGATCGGATGTCGCTGAACCTTTCCAGCATCGCAACAACCACGACAGAGGCTTCCTCTGGACCCATGGAGCATTTGGCTTCTTCCCAAGCGTTTGGCGAAATGCCCATCATCGGTCTGATGATATCTGCCACACGAACCAGATCATGCCAGTGGCGCACCGGGAGTTCCGTATAGGCTTTGTATTCGTGGCAGGATGACAGAACAAGACCCAACGGGATATTGGGCAGGGGTCGGTCTTCTTGCTCCGGCGGTGGATCATCCTTTTTATTGCGGTGGTCCGCAATAATACCAGCGTCGGCTTTTTCAGGCGCATCACCAGCTTCCCGCGCTTTTTCTAAGCGAGTTTCAAAGTCATTAGAGTCTTTATTTGAATTTTGATTGTGCTGCTCAGAAACGGCATCTTTGATGCTCAGTTCTTCTGTACTGCCGCCTTCCAGTAAGCCGCGGGCCCGGTCCAACGCCGCAATCAAGGCCCCCTCGATCTGCCTGAGATCCGACGCCTCCAGCTTTCTACGAAGGTCGCGGGCAGTCAGGGCCGCAAGGTCGGAGAATTGGTCCCAGATGCACTGGCCCGGATGCAGCGAACCGCCGTATTCCGCCAGCCCCGCCAGGTCGCGCCGCATCAGGCTGACCGTGGCGCGCAGGCGCTTGTAGCGGTCCTCTGCCGCGCGGATAGTCTCTGCCGCCTCACAGACCTCCTGGAAGCGGCGGACGAGCGGCGAGAGGTCGAACCCGAACGCGACCTTTTCGTCGCCGTAGCGGCGGGCATAGCGCTTGCCGTTGGGGCTGTCGCGCCGGACAACGAACCCGGTTTGCACCAGGTTGGACAGGTGCCGCCGCATCGTGGAACAGGGCATGCCATTCAGACGCTCGCAAATCGCCTTGTTGGACGGATAGACGATCAACTCCGCGTTGTTCCCTCCGAGGATCGTCGCCTGGTGAAAGCTGACCAGAGCCTGAAGCACCGACAGATCGCGGTCCGACAGGCCGAAAGCGATCCGAGCGGCGGCAAGCTCCCGCAGGACCTCCCATTTGTTGGCGCCGGCGGGGGGCAGTTCTGCCTCGGTCGCGGCCTGATGTGTCAGGATGGCAGCATCCATCCTTCGCCGAAACGGCGTTACGGGCGTGTAGGTCATTTTTCATTCACGAAGACAAGAAATTCCCGGCCCGCGAATCACTTTGGACTTGCGGAAAATGGCTCCGGACACTACCTTGAAGGTGCTAGAAACAAGTTAGGGTCTCGTGGAGTTGTCGCTTTGCGGGACCTTTTCTTTTGCCTTTTTCGTGCCTCCTTTGTTGGCCTCTGCTTTTCCTCAGTCTTCCGAACGCTGCTTCCACCGTTCGTGAAGGTCTTCAATCATTTCATGCACTTGGGTCTCTACCCAATCGGCGAACGCTCCGCCAGCAAGCTCGATCGACAAGCCCTTGGCGGTGCGTTTCACCGTGCCGCCACGCAGGCCCCCGACCTTCAGCGGAACACCGGAGCGGGGCGCGGCAGAGACGGGCCTGACCGCCTTTGTCACGGTCTTCGCCACCGCCTCGAACGCCTGAACGGAAGCGTCATCGGCCGGCGCCACGTCCACCACCACCATTGCCAGTTCGGCCTTTGCATGGGCGTCTTCGGCGACCCGGATCAGGTCCTCGCGGTCCAGCCCCCCCGCGTCGATGGTCCGGCCGAGGGCATCCCACCGGGGCCGCCCAATGCCATGCGCGGCGCCGATGGCCCGCACCAGCTCCGGCCCGACCATATCCACAATTGCAATCGCCATGGAGACGGATGACTTCGTGACGGTCAGAACCTCGGCAACCTGGGATTGATTTCCGAAACCGGAGGCCACCAGTTCCTGCGCGAACAGGGCCTTTTCGATGAACGACAGGTCGCGCCGGGCCATATTCTCGGAAATCTGGGCCCGCAGGGCGCTGTCATCGTCCAGATTGGCGACCAGCGCGCGCACCTTGGTGACCTTGTCGGACAGGCGGATCGCCTCCAGCCGGCGCCGCCCATAGACCAGAAGGTAGCGGTCACTGTCCCCCGGCGCACGGCGCACCAGGATCGGCACGGTTTGCCCGTTCGTCTCTATCGCGTCGCGCAGGTCGAGCACATCGGCGGGGTCGAGCCGGTCCGCCATGCGGTCATCGACGATGCTCGCCGGGTCCAGCTCCCAGACGTGATGGGCATCCACAGCGTCGCGGGCAGACCGAAGGGCGCTGTTCGAGCTCATCATCGGTGTCGCACCACTCGACAGGGGGACAGCAGACGCCCCCCCGGCCGCCGCGAGATTGTCCAGCATCGACATGCGCTTTTTCTTGTCACGGGTCATTTGCGCCCCCAGGTGGTCTGGATCAGGTTGGCGATCTCGTCATTGAGCGTGTTCAGACACTCGATCGCGCGGTCATAGGTGGACCGGGTGAAGGCGCTGCGTTCCACTTCATACAGCGTCTGCTTGGTCAGGCCCGCATCCGAGATCGCGGTGGATTTCAGCATCGGCGTGTTCAGCACGGCATCGCCGTACATCGTGCGCAGAAAGGCCACGATCCGGTTCTGCGGCGCGTCCTGCGGTTCAAACCGGGTCAGGACATAGCGCATCCAGTCATGCGACATGTCGGCGCCGCTTTCGGCGATCACGTCCATCAGGTCGGCGGTCATGCGCAGGAATTGCGACATCGACATCACATCGAGCATTTCGGGGTGGATCGTCACCAGAACGCCGGTCGCCGCGGACAGGGCGGACATCGTCAGGAACCCAAGCTGCGGCGGGCAGTCGATGACAACGACATCGTAGTCCCGATCCACCTGCGCCAGGGCTTCCTTGACGCGAAAGAAGAACAGCCCGGCATGGCCCTGCGCCAACGCGCGGGGGGTCTCGTGCTCGAACTCCATCAATTCGAGATTGCCGGGGATCAGATCCAGATTCGGGATGTAGGTCTTGCGGATGACCCGGGCGATGGGCTCGGGGTTTTCATAGCGGATCGCATCGTACAGCGTGCCGCCGTCCCGGAGGTCCAGTTCCGGCTGGACCCCATGCAGCGCGGTGAACGAGGCCTGCGGGTCCAGGTCGATGCCCAGCACGCGATAGCCGCGCAGGGCGAGCCGTTGCGCGAGATGGGCCGAGGTTGTGGTTTTCCCGGAGCCGCCCTTGAAGTTCATCACGCCGATGACCTGCAGGTGATCGCCCTCGCGCCGCCCGGGAATGTAGTCGCCGGGCTTGCGGGCGGTCTTTTCCAGCAGCACCCGCAGCGCCTGAATGTCCTGCACCGAGTAGAGACGCCGGTTGCCGGGGGTCAGCTGGGGCGAGGGACCCTTGCCATCGAGGTTGAGTTTGCGAAGATAGGAATCGTTGACGCCAAGCAGCACGGCCGCCTCACCGGAGGTGAACTTGCGCATGGTCTTCCGGGCATCGGGTGGAAACAGGCTTTCGCGTTGCGAATGCAACTGATTGGCCAGCCACTCCGAATGCTGGCGGATCACCGCATTCAGATCCTCGTGGACGAAGGTCTTGTTCATCTGCTCTCTCAACCCCGCGACTCGCGTCTTTGGCGTGTTCACGGAATTTGACGTTTTTTGCCTCGTTTCCGTGACTATTGGCGCATGAGTCGGATTCGCGCAAGGTTTTTCCACATCTAGCGGGCGGGCGCGGCCGGAACACAAGGTGCATGGCTGCTCGGCCACAATATGGCGCGCGGATCCTGTTCCACCTCCGAGGCGGCGGTTCATGCGCAAACCGCGAGACGCGCCTGGATGGCTTGTGCTTGCAATCGGGCGGGTTTGGATATACATTATCGGGATGTGTATCCACGCCATGCGGGGACAAGATGCAAGTTGCGAAATGGGGGAATTCTCTGGCCGTGCGGCTGCCTGCCGAACTGGTGCGGGAGCTTGGCCTGAAGGAGGGCGACCGGATCGACCTGGTGAAGGACGATGGCGCCTTGCGGGTCAGGCGACAGCCTGGTGCCGAGGACATCCTGCAAGGGCTGCGGCGGTTTCGCGGCACATTGCCCAAGGACGCATGGTTGAGCCGCGACGCCGCGCATGAGCGCTGAGTTCGCGGACACGAATGTCGTTCTTTACCTGCTTGACGATGGGCCAAAGGCGGATCGGGCCGAGGCGATCCTGCGGCAGGGCCCTCGGATCAGTGTGCAGGTCCTGAACGAAGCGATGGTCAATTGCCGGAGGAAAGCGGGGCTGAGCTGGGAGGACACCGGGGCATTTCTTGAGGGCGTCCGGTCCCTGTGCCGGGTCGAGGATCTGACGGTCCAGACCCATTTGGTCGGCCGTGCTTTGGCGGAAAAGTACCGGCTTTCGGTCTATGATGCGATGATCGTGTCTGCCGCCTTGCTTGCCGGCTGCACGACCTTGTGGAGCGAGGATATGCACAACGGGTTGCTCGTCGAGGATCAGGTGCGCATTCGCAATCCGTTTGCCTGACAATCCCCCCTAGGCCGCTCCGGCGGGTTGGCTTGGCCGACGGGTTCCAGAGACCCGGGTGCGGCGGGAACACTGACGCCGGGCGTTCGGGATCGACCGGAGCCAATCGTTGAGCGGTTGTCCCGGGCGCGGCAATCTCCGGTCCGGAAGATGGGGACAGCGGCCGGATTTGGGTGACGATTCCGTCGGGCAGGCTGTCCTTCGTCATGCGCGGATCCACGGGGATCCGGCGAAAGCGCCGTCGCGATGGAGCCCGCCGGTCTTCAGACCAGTTTGAACCCGTGGTCGGTGGTGTCGAGCCAGGCTTTGACGGCAACGGAGGCGAGCGTGATATCCTCTGCCCCGCCCATTCCCTTGTCGCTCAGACCGCCCTTGACCACGGTGACGTGAACCTCCCCGAAGGGTAGCGCGGCGGCGATTGCAGCCTTGTCCACGCGCTCTGGCTCCGGGACCCCCACGGTGACCTCGACCCGCATTTCAGACGGGTGTTTGTAGCTGTGGAAGATCGTCAGAGAGCTGTGCCGGATCGCATCAGAGATCGCGCGCAGGGCGGCTTTGGTGTCGTCGTGACCATGGACATCGGCCCCCATGCCCAGTTCGCAGATCAAGGGTTTCATGACGGGATCTCCACATCATAGGATACAGTGACAATGGCGTTCGCGATGAGCGTCGTATGCCCCATCATCTCGACATCAAGTCCGCCCAAGACCGCTTCTGCGCTGACTTTGCCATAGGGGGCCTCTGCCTTGACCACCTCCAGATCGACGGCCTCCGGCTTGCCGACGCCGACACGTATGTCGACGATCATCTCCTCCAGCGGCAGATCGAACGCCGCGCCCGCCGTCAGAAAATTGCGGTGCAGCGCGTCATGCACAGCACGCGCCGCGGCTTTGGTATAGTCCTGCCCTTTCAGATCGGTGCCCATACCCATCTGCACCGCAAATTGTGTTTTCGCCATGCTCGCCTCCTTGCCCGCGCCTGCGGGTCCCGATCATCGCCTGCGTCCTCTGGCGGTCCGCAAGCAGGTTTCGCCAAAGGTCCCCCCTGACACGCGCTGGATCAAGGGGGAAGCGCCTTGCCGTTATCCGTTGACGTCGATCAGGATTTTCAGGTTCTGCCCGCCCGGATCCAGCAGCGCGTCAAAGCCTTCGGTCACGGCTGCATTCAAGGTGGTCTTCTTGGTGACGACCTGTTTGGCTGGCAGCGCGCCGGTCGAGATCATCTGGATCACCCGAGGCCAGTAATAGGTCGGATAGCACCACGAGCCGCGGATATCGATGTCCTTGAACGTCACCTGGAACCAGTCCAGCGGGTTTTCGTGAGGATGCAGCCCGGTGACCACCACGGTGCCCTGTTTGCGCACGGCATCCAGACAATCCTTGAGCGCATGCTCATTGCCCACGGCCTCGATGGCGACATCACAGCCCACACCGCCTTCGGTCGCGGCGCGAATGACCTCGCCGGTGTTCTGCTTGGTCGGGTTGATCGTGGTGACCCCGTCGACCATGCCCCGCACCAACTCCAGACGCGTGTCATTTGGGTCGGTTACGAACAGCTGGGTCGCGCCAGCCGCGCGGGCCGCCAGCAGGGTCAGGGCGCCAATCGGCCCGGCCCCGGTGACCAGCACGGAATTGCCCGCGCGCACGCCCCCACGGTCACAGGCATAGACCGCCACGGCCGTGGGCTCCACCAGCGCGGCCTCTTCGTCGCTCATGGCGTCGGGTATCGCGGCCACGTTGTATTCGTTCAACGTCGCGAATTCCGCCATGCCGCCCCATCCCCAGCTCAGACCGGTGACGGCGATCTCGTTGCTCAGGTGAAACAGCCCGCGATTCGAATAGTAATCCCCGGCGCGGGGCATGATCAGCGGCTGCACCGACACCCGGTCTCCGGGCTTGACCGAGGTGACGCCGTCGCCGATCGCCTCGACGACGCCGCCGAACTCATGGCCCAGGATCTGCGGCCCGGAGGCGCCGGTAAAGGGGTGCGGTTCTTGCGGAATGAAGATCGGACCGTAGGCGTATTCGTGCAGATCGGTGCCGCAGATGCCGACGAACTTGTTGCGCACACGGACCTGACCGGGGGGCGGCGTATCGGCGGGCGGCTCGATATCCTCAACCCGCAGGTCTTTCGCCGCGTGAAATCTGAGTGCTTTCATAGTTTCCTCCTCTGTTCTGAACTTGACAAGCAACTAACGTACCATTCGCCAGGAACTGGCCGGTTTCGGCGGGCGCGGGGGGCTTTGGGAACACGTCGCCAGGACGACAGGGCGCCCCCCCTGAACCACGCCCGATGCCGGTGGCCAAGACGTTCCGCAAAAGGCCCTGTCCCTAGACGATCCGGTTGGCATCTGGCCCGAACACCAGAAGGTCGGTCGGATCGAAGTGGATCTCGACCTCTTCCTGGGTGTGGGCGCGGACATCGCCGCTGGCGGAGACTTCGATCTCTTTCCCGTTCAGGTCGAAGAAATACTGCAGGCAAGATCCCAGATCGAAATGCCGGCTTTCCTTGCATTTCAGCGTCTGGTGATGGCCCTGTTTGTCGAGAAAGATGTGTTCGGGCCGAAGGCCGATGCTGACCTTGCCGTTGGCGCTTACCGGGATCGGCAGCGTCTGGCCGTCTTCCAGCGTTGCGGTGCGACCGGAGGCCTGCGCGGGGACAAAGTTGATCGGCGGCGATCCGATGAAGCCCGCGACGAACATGTTGTTTGGATCCCGGTAGAGCTCCAGCGGCGTGCCGACCTGTTCAATCGCGCCCTTGTTCAACACCGCGATGCGGTCGCCCATGGTCATGGCTTCGACCTGATCGTGGGTCACGTAGACGGCGGTTGTGCCCAGGGTCCGCTGGAGGTTGCGGATCTCGGTGCGCATCTCGACCCGCAGGCGGGCATCGAGGTTGGAGAGCGGTTCGTCAAACAGGAAGGCGGTGGGCTCGCGCACCATGGCGCGGCCCATGGCGACCCGCTGACGCTGCCCGCCCGAGAGCGCTCTGGGTCGGCGCGTCAGGTATTCGCTCAGGCCCAGCATGTCGGCGGCGCTCTGGATCCGTTTCTCGATCTCGGCCTTGTCGAATTTGTGGATCTTGAGGCTGAAGGCCAGGTTTTCGCGCACGCACAGATGCGGGTAAAGCGCATAGTTCTGGAACACCATCGCGATGTTGCGTTCCTGAGGGGACAGGTCGTTGATCGGCTGATCGTTGACAGAAATCACACCGGTCGAGATATCCTCGAGCCCGGCGATGGACCGCAGCAGCGTGGACTTGCCGCAGCCCGACGGTCCGACGAGGACCATGAACTCGCCCTCGTCAATCGAAAGCGACACCTCACGCAGCGCGTGGTAGGCGCCGTAGAATTTCTCTACGTTGATGATATCGATCTTGCCCATAGAGAGGCCTCCGGTTTGTTCACTTACTTGACGCCGCCTTGCGTCAACCCGCCGATCAGCCATTTCTGGCAAAAAAGCGCGATAAAATAGACGGGGATGATCCCGGCGCTCGAGGCCGCCGCCATATGCCCGAAATTGACCCGCCGCTCGCCCTGGAACAGCGAGATGCCAACCGGCAGCGTGCGGCTGTTTTCGTCAAAGGTCATCGCCTGGGCGAAGAGCAATTCATTGAAGGCCAGGATGAAACAGATCAGGCCCGTGGCGATCATTGCGGGATACAGCAGCGGCACGGTCACCGTCATCAGCGTCCGGAAATAGCTGGCGCCATCCAGCCAGGCGGCCTCGTCCAGCGCCCTGGGGACCTGCAGCACAAAGTTCCGCATCAGCCAGAACGCCACCGGCACATTCATCAGGCCATAGATCAGCACCATCCCAGCGGTCGAGTTCAGCAGACCCAGCTTCTGCATCAGAATGAACAGGGGGATCAGCGCAATGATCGGCGGCGCCACATAAGAGGCCAGGATCAGATCGGGCAGAAAGGACTTGCCCACCTCCAGCTTCATCATCGCATAGGTTGCCATCACGGTGACGCCCAGGGTCACAAACACGCTCAGCGCCGCGGCCTGGATCGAATTCACGATGAACGACCACAGCGGAATCCGGGTAAAGGCGATGGACCAGTTCTCTGCCTCTATCTGGCTGGGAAAGAAGTTGCCCTCGACCACGTCCACCGGCGATTTGAACGAGGTGGACACCAGATAGGCAATCGGCAGCATGAAGAAGATCACGATCACCGCCAGCGCCAGCCAGACCATGACCATCCGGCGCAGGCGGCCCTGTTTCGCCTTCGGCTTCCAGGTTTTGGACAGGGCGATCAGCTCTGGTTTGAAATCGAACGCCCGGCCGTTCTGGGGCGAGACGGGTTGCTGGATCGACGAGGTCATAGCCGCGCCTCCGCTTTGTTGTTGAGAAGCACGATGGGCAGGGTGACGATGGAGACGACAACCGCGAAATAAAGGGTCTGGGCGGCAGCGAGGCCCAGGTCGAACTTCTGCAGCGCGGTGCGCCAGATCATGTAGGTCGACATGTCGGTGGTTCCGCCCGGCCCGCCCTGGGTCAGCACATAGATCAGATCGAAGGTCTTGAACGCCATGATCATCCGGATCAGCAGGATCGACAGCAGCGCGGGCGCCAGCATCGGCAGGGTCAGCTTGAAGAAGGTTGTCGACCCCTTGGCCCCGTCGAGCGCCGCCGCTTCGAACACATCCTCGGGCAGCGATTGCAGGGCGGCATAGGCCAGGATGACAATGAAGGGCGTCCATTGCCAGGTGTCCGCGAGCATGAGCGACGGGAAGGCAAACCGTTGATCGCCAAGGATCGAAATCGGCTGCTCGATCAGCCCGGCGCGCGACAGCAGGCTGTTGATCCAGCCGGTGGGGCTGAGCAGAAGCTTCCAGGCGATGCCGACCATCACCGGCGGGGTCATCAGCGGCAACAGAATGATCGCCCGCAGGACCTGACCGTTGCGCACCGAGGTGAACAGCAGATAGGCGATAAGCAATCCCAGAATAATCTGAAACACCGAGACGGACACCGCGAACACAACGGTGGTGACAAGACTTGCGGTAAAGTCCGTGCCGGTGAACATCCAGTCGAAATTGTCCCAGCCATCATAGCGCTGAAACGTATTGGCCAGTGTGGACCGGCTGAGCGACAGCGCAATCAGATACACAAGGGGGTACACGAAGAACGCCCCGAGGCCGGCGATCACCGGCACAAGCATCACCCAACCCGCGGTCGAGCGTTTACGAATTAAGAGCCGCATGTTGCCTGCCCTCCCTGGCGAAAACCACGGGGGACGCCCCCGGTGTCCTCGTGAATTCTGTTCGAAAGCCTGGCTCGGCGCGCCAATCGGCACGTTGCCCATTTCGGGGAAACGGGCAACGCAGAGCCTGTTTGGTCAGCGCAGGATCCGCTCCCATGCCCGCTGCACACCGTTCATGGTGTCTTCCGGCGACTTCCGGCCGGCGAGCATCGTGGCAAGGTCTCGGCTGAGGATCTCAAGCAGCTGCGGCGCTTCGGGAGTCGTTGGCCAGGCCATGGCGTTGGTCAGCGAGCTTTTGACGATCGCATGGGTCTGGGGGGCCGCCTTTTGGTAGATCGGATCGTCGACGGTCGAGATCCGGAACGGATCAATGCCCGTCGCATTGGTGGATGACATCGTCAGGCACATCTCGACGCTGGTGATCCACTTGAGGAACTCCCACGCCATTTCCTGTTTCTCGGAGGCCGGAGACAGGCAGACACCGAACCCGGCGTTCAACGCCGCGCGCGCGGTGGACGGATCGCCGTTCAGCGTCGGCAGCGGCGCAACGCCCCATTTGCCGCGCACCACCGAGTCCGCGTCCTGGGCGGCGTTCAGCG
This sequence comes from uncultured Maritimibacter sp., assembly GCA_964352155.1. Classification (GTDB taxonomy): domain Bacteria; phylum Pseudomonadota; class Alphaproteobacteria; order Rhodobacterales; family Rhodobacteraceae; genus Psychromarinibacter. The sequence continues at coordinate 18,899 of CAYGRI010000011.1, forward strand.
CAAGATCCATCCAGCCTTCCTTGGTGACAACGCGGCCACCAAGGAACAGCGCAAGACCTTCGGCATAGCCAATCTCTGGCGGGGTTGGCGATGCATGCGGCGCCATGGCGTTGTAGTTCTCGGCGACGGCCATCATCTCTGGCGTTGTCAGCGTGGGGTTCCCGTCCGCGTCCAGGAAGCTTGCGCCGAAATTCGCAACCCGGTTGGCAAAGGTCGACACGTTCAGCAGCGGCACCGGCATCCCCATCAGCGAATGCCCGTGGACCCCCTCGGCGCTGAGCGCTGCCGTGGCTTTCTCGGCCAGGGCGTTCAGGTCGTCCCAGGTCTTCGGAATCTCCGCCCCCAGCCGGTCCAGCAGTTCGGTGTTGTAGTACAGCGCGTGGTTGTCCGCATCATAGGGCAAGGCAAAGCGGCGCCCTTCGTGGAGCGAATAGGCGTCATAGACGTTCTTGATGAAATCGTCGGGCTGGATCTCTGCCTTGTCGCGTTCGATCAGATCGGTGATGTCGACCGCCAGCCCGTTCGCCGCCAGCGCGCCTGTAGTGCAATACCAATGCTGAAACAGATCGTAGCGGTTCGCCCCGGATTGCTGATCGAGCGCCACCTGCTGGTACATCGCGCCCATCGGCACGGCATCGATGTTCACCTTTGTGCCGGTTTTCTCTTCGAAGGTACTGGCCGCTATTTCCGCCCCGCCCACATGAGGTTGCGCAATCATGACGGTGAGCTCGCTGGCGCCCTGCGCAAGGGCGGGGGCCGCCAGACCGGTCAGCAAAGTGCCCCCGACGGCCGCAGAGCCGGACTTCAGAAGCGTTCTCCGGCTGATCGTGGTGTTCGACCGCAGTTTCATCATTTTTCTCCTCCCTAGGTGTCGTTTTCGATGGGCAGGCCATGCGGGACCAGCCACCTGTTCACGCTACAAGCAACTAATGTGCCAAGCCTGTCCGGGGTGGGGATCTCGGCGTCGGATGGGGGTGTTTGGGTGCAATTTGGGGCGGTTTCGGCCAGCACAGGCGGCCAAACCGCGGTGCGATTTCACACAGGCAGGCCGCCTGCGTCCGTCACGAGGTCTGACGCTCAAGCATATGGTCGCAAAGCTTGTTCACACCGGCATGTAGCAGAACCGTCAAGACGGCGAGCACGATCAGGGCCGCGAACATCAGGTCGGTCTTGGCGCGGCCATTGGCGAGCAGCATCAGATAGCCCAGCCCCTTTGACGCGCCGACCCATTCGCCGATGATCGCCCCGATGGGCGCGTAGACCGCGGCAAGGCGGACTCCGGTGGCGAACCCGGGCAAGGCGGCCGGAATCCGGATGTGCCACATCACCCGCCAGGGCTGCGCCCCCATCACCCGCGCCATGCCGATCCAGTCCCGGTTTGTACGCATCAGGGCATCGAAGAAGGATGAGGTGACCGGGAAATAGATAATGATCAGCGCCATGGTGATCTTGGACCACAGCCCAAAGCCCAGCCATAGCGTCAGGATAGGCGCCAGGGCAAAGACCGGGACCGCTTGGGAAAACACCAATATCGGCCGCACCAACGCGCGGGCCACCGGCGAGGCCGCGAGCGCAATGGCAGAGACAAAGCCCAACGCCGCGCCAAGCGTCAGACCGATCAGCACCTCGGCCATGGTGATCACCGCGTGTTCGGCCAAAAGCGCGCGGCTGGTCCAGATCGTCTGCGCCACAAGCGCGGGGGGCGGCAGGATGAACCGGGCAACGCCGGTGGCCCAGATCACCCCCTGCCACAGACACAACGCCAGAAGCGTCGCAAGAAGACCCGCGCGCCAGCCGGTCATCGCGCGACCGAACGCCTTGCGCGCCAGTCGCCAGCGGCACGCGATCCGGGGTGCTTTGTCGGGGTCATGCGGATGTCCTGAGTTGCTGCAAAAGGGTGGCCTGTGTCTGCAAGACGGCGATGTCATCCACCGGGCGCGGAATCGGGCCGGGCGGCGCGGGAACCTCCCTGAGCCCGGTCCGCGTCATGATCAGGATCGCCTGCCCCAGCCGTGCCGCCTCGCCGGGGTCATGGGTGACAAGCAGCACCGTGCGGTCCTCCAGAACCTCAGCCGTCAACTCCTGCATCCGGGACCGGGTGAGCGCGTCCAGCGCGGAAAACGGCTCGTCCAGCAGAACCAGCGGACGAGCCTCCATCAGCGTGCGGGCCAGCGCCACCCGCTGACGTTGCCCGCCCGACAGCGCACCCGGCTTCTTGTCCATATGCTCGGTGAGGCCGACGCGGGCCAGACCCTCGCGGGCGCGGGCGCGGGCAGGGGCGCGGGCGCGGTCCGGCCCCTCTCCGCGCAGCCGCGCGCCGATCAGGACATTGTCGAGCGCGGTCAGCCAGGGCAGCAACAGATCGTCCTGCGCCATCAGCGCCACTGGCCCCGGATCGGTCATGTGACCTTGCAGCGAGATCCCCTCGCCAAGCTTGGCGAACAGCCGAAGGACGGTTGACTTGCCCACGCCGCTGGCGCCCAGAAGGCAGGTCCAGGTTCCCGGCGCGAGGGTCAGGTCCAGACCCCTGAAAATCTGCACGCCGCCGACCGAGGCGGAGCCAGACAGCCGCAGCGGCGCGGTCATGGCGCCAGGCCCATGTCCCAGAACCCCGCCTCCAGCCTTGTCGCCATGTCGAACCGGGCCTGCAAGCGCGGCCATCGGGGGTTGTCTTGCGGCGACGGGCCCAGACGCCGCGCCATGGCGCCATCGGTCAAGGCGCCGACGTCCCGGCAAAGCTGCTGATACCCGTCGCTGGCATAGGTGCCGATCCAGTCGGCGTAGCAGTCCGACGTCTTTTCTTTGGAAAGACGCGCGCCGATCTCGCCATAGCCCAGCACGCAGGGCATCAGCGCGGCAAGAAGATCCAGCAAATCCCCGGAGAACCCGGCATCCAGCACATAGCGCGTATAGGCGAGATTCTCTTGCCGTTCCCGAGTGGCAAACAGCGTGGCCTCGTCGATCCCGGCTTCGGCGCAGGTTCGGATATGCAGCGCGATCTCGTCGTTGATCAACCCGTTGACCACGCTGGCGGACAGGCGCATTTCCTCTACCGTGTCGGATTTGGTCACCGCCAGCGCCCAGGCGCGGGAGAAGTGGATCAGAAAGACGTAATCCTGTTTCAGGTAATGCAGGAACGCCGCGCGCGGCAGGGTGCCATCGCCAAGCCCCTGCACGAAGGCATGCTGGGTATAGGCGGCCCAAAGCCCCGGTGTCTGGGCGCGCCATGCGGTGAAGGTTGCCCCAAAGCTCATTCCGCCCCCAGATCGATGGCCAGTTGCGACACGGGCCGCGTGCCCTCGACCAGCCCACTGTCGGCCAGGAAGCGTTCGAACCGGGTGTACCGGCCTTCGTCCAGCGCTTCGGGCCGCAAGGCAAAGCGCGGCAACGTATCCACCCAGGCGCGGGCGTTCAGTTCGTCGTCCAGCTCCGGCGCATAGCTTTTGAACAACTCCCAGCTTTCTTCGGGGTTATTCACGATGTACTGCGTGGCCAGTTCTGTCGCCCGCAGGAAGCGGCGGAGTTGATCGCGGTCCATCCGGTCCGGGTTGGCCACGTAGATCAGCTCGTCATAGGTGGGAACGCCCTCTTCTTCGACGTAGAAACAGCGCCCCTCGACCCCTTCGATCTCCATCTGATTGAGCTCGAAGTTCCGATAAGCACCGATCACCGCATCCACCTGTCCGGACATCAGCGCCGGAGAGAGCGAGAAGTTCACGTTCACCAGATCGACCTCGTCGAGCGTGACGCCGTGGCGCCCAAGCATGGTTGTCAGCACGGCTTCTTCGACACCGGCGACGCTGAAACCGATCTTGCCGCCCTTGAGATCCGCGATCCCTTCGATCGGCCCGTCCTTCAGCACCAGCAGACAGTTCAGCGGAGTGGCGACAAGCGTGCCCACCCGCAGCAACGGCAACCCCTCGGCCACGTGCAGATGCTGGCTTGGCTGATAGCTGACGGCGACATCACCCTGTCCCGCGGCCACCAGTTTCGGTGGGGCGGACGGATCGGCGGGCGGTATGATGTCGACCTCAAGGCCCTGGTCTGCGAAGTAGCCCAGTTTCTCGGCCACGATGATCGGCCCGTGATCGGGGTTGATGAACCAGTCCAGAAGCAGGGTCATCTTGTCCTGCGCCTGGACCGATGTGGCCAGAAAGAGCGCGCTGGCGGCTGCGATGAGTGTTTTCATATCGGATCTCCTCAATCTCCGAGGGCGAGGAGCTTGATCTCCCCGTCCCAATGCTGCGAAAGGCGGTCGGCCGCCTGCCAGGCGCGAAGGCCCGACCGGCAGGCCAGAACCGCCCGTTGATTTGGCTTTGGTGTCGGGCCCAAGGGGCCAAAATCGTGGGTGGCTGCTCGGATCGCGTCCGGCAGGGCGGGGCCCGGCTCGTCCCTGGCGCGCAGGTCGATCAGGAAGTCCTGTGGCGTCACCGCCTCCGGCGCGATGAAGCCCGGATCGGGCGCGGGATCGGGCGCGCCGTCGAACCGGAAGCCGCCAAAGCGCAAGGCGCGGGCGTCATAGGTGACGATCTGCCCGAGTGAGGCGCGCGGACCGGTCAAAACCTCAAGCGCCATCTGCGCCTGAAGGCTGCCGACGACCCCCACCGCGGGGCCGGTCACACCGTCCGCATCGCAGGACCCCAGCCGTTCGGGCAGATCCGGGAACACCGCCCGCAAACCCGGCCTGCCGCCGCAGAACCCTGCAACATAACCGTCTTGGCCGACGATACTGGCACTGATCAGCGGCTGACCGCTGCCAAGACAGTGATCCGAGGCGATGTAGCTGACCGCAAAGCTGTCCGCGCAATCGAGGATCAGATCCATCCCGTCGCACAGCGCCGCCGCGTTGCCGGGATCAAATCGGGTGTGGATGGGCTCGATCTGCGTTTCGGGATTGAGAGCCGCGAGCGTCCGGGCGGCCATGTCGACTTTCGGCATCCCGATATCGGCCAGACGGAACAGGGTCTGGCGATGCAGGTTCGACAGGCTGACGGCATCCGCATCCACCAGCCGGATCCGCCGCAGACCCGCACCCACCAGATATTGCAGGACGGGTGCGGCCAGCCCGCCCGCGCCGATCACCAGAACGGACGCCTGCGCCAGCCGCGCCTGCGCCGCGTCTCCAAGAACGGCGATCTGACGCGCGTAGCGGGTCACGGGCATTGCTCCAGCCAGTCCCGGACGCGCGCCTCGGGATCGTCATCCAGGGTGATATCGGTGACAGCCGACACGATATCGGCCCCTGCCGCAAAGGCCCCCGCGGCGCGCTCGACGCTCATGCCGCCAATGGCCACCAGGGGAATCTCGCCGATCCGCTCTTTCCAGAGGGTCAGTTTCTTCACCCCCTGCCGATGCCATTTCATCTTTTTCAGGATGGTCGGATAGATGGGCCCCAAGGCGACGTAATCCGGCTGCAGCGCAAGGGCGCGTGCCAGTTCGGCGTCGTCATGGGTGGACAGGCCCAGCTTGATCCCGGCGGCGCGGATCGAGTCCACATCGGCCGTATCCAGATCCTCTTGCCCCAGATGGACCCAGTCGCAGCCAAGCTCGATGGCCAATTCCCAGTAATCATTGACCACCAGGACCGCGCCATGCGTTTGGCACAGGTCGCGCGCCTCGGTCAGTTGGGCGCAGATGTCCTCTCTGGAACGCTCCTTAAGGCGAAGCTGCACCAGTTTCACGCCAAGGGGCAGCATCCGGTGCAGCCATGAGACATCGTCAAAGATCGGGTAGAACGGGTGGAGTGTCACAGGAACGCCTTTCCAAGAACCGGTGTCGATGGGGCGGCCATGTCGCGCGGCTCCATCGGATCGGCCTGGGCCGCCAGCGCCCCGGCTTCGACCGCCCTGGCAAAGCCTTCGGCCATGGCTGCCGGATCGCCTGCCTTGGCCACGGCGGTGTTGAGCAGCACCGCGTCGTAGCCCAGCTCGATGGCATGGGCGGCCTGCGACGGCAGACCAAGCCCCGCATCCACCACCAGCGGGATATCCGGGCAATGGGCGCGCAGAGACCGCAGGCCATAGATGTTGTTGAGCCCCAGCCCAGTGCCGATGGGCGCCCCCCAGGGCATGAGAACGCGGCAGCCCACCTCGACCAGCCGGTCGCAGAGCACCAGATCTTCGGTGCAATAGGGAAAGACCTTGAACCCGTCTTCGGTCAGGATCCGGGCGGCTTCGACCAGCCCGAACGGGTCCGGTTGCAAGGTATCCGCATGGCCGATCACCTCAAGCTTGATCCAGTTGGTATCGAACAATTCCCGCGCCATCTGCGCGGTCGTCACCGCCTCGCGCACCGAATGGCACCCGGCGGTGTTGGGCAGCACGGACACGCCCAGCCCTTGGATCAGATCCCAGAACCCCTGCCCCGCCTGCTCGCCGCCGGCTTCGCGCCGAACCGAAACCGTGGCGATCCCGGCGCCCGAGCGCCGGAAGGCCTCGGCCAGAATGGTGGGCGAAGGGTATTGCGCGGTGCCCAGCATCAATCGAGACGGGACGTGCTTGCCATAGAATACCGGCATCTCAGCCTCCCTGCCGGGGGGCGACGATCTCGACCCGGTCACCGTCATCAAGGATTTGGGTGGCGCGCGCGCCAGCGGGCACGAAAGCCTCGTTCACCGCCGTTGCGACCTTGGCCTCGGTCTTGCCCAATTCATCCAGCAGATCCGCGAGCGTCTTGGCGGCGCTTTCCATCGCTGTGCCATTAACAATCAGTTTCATACCAAACCTCCGGTTTCTTTCCGTCGAGCAGCAGATCCGCCCCCATGACCGCCAGCGCCGGGGCCAGCAAAAACCCATGCCGGAACAGGCCGTTGGCGTGGATCCGCTTGCCAATACGGCGCAGTCGCGGCTGATTGTCCGGAAAGGCCGGGCGGGCATCGACGCCGATCTCCAACAGCTCCGCCTCGGCAAAGGCGGGGTGGAGCGCATAGGCCGCGTTCATCAACTCGCTGACCGACCGCAGGGTGGGACGCCCCCGCTCGCCGCTCTCGATCTGGGTCGCGCCCAGCATGAAGACACCATCCGCGCGGGGGACGATGTAGAGCGGAAAGCGCGGATGCAGCAGCCGCACCGGGCGCGACAGAGTCACATCGGGGCAGCGGATCACCAGCATTTCCCCTTTCACGCCGCGCAGATCGGGCAAGACATCGCGGGCGGACAGCCCACGGCAGTCGAACATCGCGCCTTCAGGGTCATGCTCGGTTGCAAAGCGAACGCCCCGCGCCTGAAGCCGGTCACGCAATCCCGTCAGAGTGGCGCGCGGGTCCAGATGCGCTTCTGACCCGAGGAACAGCGCCCTGGCAAACTGATCGCCGAGATGGGGTTCCAGCGCTGTGAGCCCCTGCTGGTCGAGCCAGTCCGCAGCGGGCGCGCGGCGCGCGAAGGTCTTTAGCTCGCCTTGATCCCGGCCCAGAGCCAGGACAAGGGTGCCGTTCCGGGTGACCTTGGCGCCCTGCCCGGCCCACCAATCGGCGGCCTTGCGACCGTGGCGCACCACCTCCGGCTCTGCCAGAACGCCCTCGCAATCAGGGGCCAGCATTCCGCCGGCCCACCAACTGCAGGCATGCTGTCCCGGCGGACCGGACGGGTCGACCACCACGACCCCGGCACCGCGGGATGACAGTTCGGCCGCCAGGGCAAGGCCGCAGACGCCGCCGCCCGTGATGGTGATCGGGGCGCTCATGGCCAGATCGCGTGGAAATGGTGCACCGGGCCATGGCCCTGCCCCACCCGCAACTTATCGCTGTGCAGGATCGCCTGGTGCAACCAGCCATGCGCCGTCCGCACGGCCTGTTCCAAAGGCTGCCCTTTGGCCAGACCGGCGGCAATGGCCGAGGAATAAGAACAGCCCGTGCCATGGGTGTTGGCGGTGTTCACGCGCGGCGCACTCAGCGCGATGTCACCCTGCGGGTCGCAAAGGTGGTCACAACAGGTCTCGCCCGTGGCGTGCCCCCCTTTGATCAGCACGGCCTTGGGGCCAAGCTTCAGCAAGCGATGCGCCTGGGCCAATGGCGGCTCCTCGGCTTGCGGGTCCAACAGCTTCGCGGCTTCGGGCAGGTTTGGGGTCAGCAGAGAGGCGCGCGCAAGCAGATGCACCTTCAACGCCTCAATCGCGGTATCGGCCAACAGCGTATCGCCGGATTTCGCGACCATCACGGGATCAAGCACAATGGGGCCGGAGAACCCCTCGATCGCCTCTGCCACGCGCGCGATCAGCGATGGCGTGCCAAGCATACCGATCTTGATTGCGCCAATCTCGATATCCGACAGGACGGCATCGATCTGGGCGGCCACCACATCATCGGGCACCGCATGGATCGCGGTCACCGCCCGGGTGTTCTGCGCGGTGACGGCCGTGATCACCGAGGCGCCATAGACCCCCATCGCGCTGAATGCCTTCAGATCCGCCTGAATGCCCGCACCGCCGCCCGAATCCGAGCCCGCGATTGTCAGTGCCTTGGCCACCATGCCCAACCCTTCGGTTTCAGAGTCAGGACGGACAGAAAAAACGCAATCGCGTGGCGCGGCATGTCTGTTTCCTCCGCCGGTCCTAACCGGTTCAGGTTCAATGGGTTCGCTTGCGCATCTCAGCCCTGGAAAGGGCACCCCAACAGTACGATTGATGGCTAAGCCGTGTGGACGGTCCCGTCAAGCAGATGCGGCGCGCAACAGCGCGTGGGACACAGACGCGGCCTCCCTGGGCGGGTCCGCGCTGCAGTAGACGTTTCAATCAGCATTTCTTCCCCCTTTCGCCTGTTCCGACGATGTCGGGAGGAAAGAAGCAACAGGCGTGCCAATTGGCGCTTGCGCCGAAAAACGCCTGTTGCGCGGGCCTTCAGGCCGTCACGTGTTCCGGCAAATCGTCGCGTTGGATCTTCCCGCCGTCGCTAAGCGCAAGGCAAAGTTCGAACACGTTGATCATCTCGCGGATATTGCCGGGCCAGGCATATTTGGCCAGGGCGGCTTCCGCCTCGCTTGTGAACCGCAATGGCACATCCTCGGAGACAAGGCCGGCAATCTGCTTGATGATCCAGCCTTTGTCTTCGCGATCGCGCAGAGACGGAATCTGCAACACGACACCGTTCAGGCGATAGTAAAGATCCTGCCGAAACTGCCCGATATCCACGAGAGTCTTGAGATTCCTGTGAGAGGCGGAGACCACGCGTATGTCAACCGGCACAGGCTTGACCGCGCCGACGGCCATCACTTCCTTTTCGGACAAAACGCGCAGCAGCCTGGCTTGCAGCGCAAGCGGCATGTCGCCGATCTCGTCCAGGAACAGCGTCCCGCCGTTGGCTTGCTCGATCAATCCCTTCTTGCCTTTGGCATTCGCGCCGGTGAACGAGTTCGGAACATAGCCGAACAACTCGCTTTCAATCAACGCCTCGGGCAGGGCCGCGCAGTTGATCGCAACAAACGGGCCCTTCTTCTTGCGGGCTTCGTGCAGGGCTTTGGCGACGAATTCTTTGCCGACGCCGGTCTCGCCTTCCAGTATGATACTGATCTGCTTGTCGACGATGCGCGCAGCCTTTCCCGCCAGAACCTGCATCTGACTGTCGCCCCCGTGAATGCGTCTGAGCGAATCCGGCATCTTGCGACACGAGACCAGCGGCTCGGGCCGCACCGGCGCGCGCACATCGGCAAACATGATCTGACCGTTGGTCAGCTCAAGCGCCTGTTCCCCTGGGCTTTCGGCGCCCATGAGGCAGGGGATCTCGTTGAAATCAAAGTCGAACACATCTTCGAAGGGCTTGCCGACAAGCCGCTGGCCCACCCAATCCTGTTTCAGCGCGTTCGAGAACAGGCGATGCGCCCCATGGGTCAGACCGGAGATCGTGCCGTCGGCCGATATCGCCACCGCACAGCTTGGATCGACGCCAAGGAATTCCGACGTCTTGTTCAGGCGCAAGATCCAGTCGGATTTGCGCGAGTTCATCAGGTTGGCCAGTTCGATCCGCCGCACGCAGGACTTCACCACCTCCAGCGTCAACGCCTGCGAGTATTTCTCGCTCGGTGACATGAGCAAGGACACGTCCAGCACACCCAGAAGGGATCCGTCTGAATGATAGATCGGCGCGGCCGTGCAACTAAGCGGTGTATGCGCCATGTCAAAATGGTCGGTCTGGTGAATCGTAAGCGCTTCGCCGGTCGACAGGCAGGCCCCGACCCCGCAGGTGCCCGCGCTTTCTTCCGACCAATGGGATCCGATGTAGAGGCCTGCGCGTTTCAGCTCCCGGTCCACTTTCTCATCGCCGATGAAGTCGACCGTCACGCCCTTTGAATCCGTCAAAAGCAAGACATAGCCCATGGAATTGACCCGCGCGTAAAGGTCCTCCATCCCGAACCGGGCGATTGCCAGCAGATCTTCGGCCTCTTGCTGATGCTGACGCAGCCTCCTCTCTGGCAAGATCCGCGCTTCACCCTTGTGTTCGGGATCCAGCTTGTGATCCTGAAGGCAGCGCAGCCACGATTCCACAACGATTGGGTCGCGCGCGGTTTGCTTGCCCTCGGATACGTCGATGATTTCTTGAACATGTTGTTCGAACGATAACGACTGGTTCATATCTCCGCCCCTCCCAAAGCGTCGACCGCACAATTGTGCATTTTACCTTGTCTCGTTTGCCCGAGTAATACGCAATTATTACATAAGGACTCAATCCTTTTGAGACTGGAACACAAGGAGAGCCGCAGGCCGGAGCCTGCGACGTCTGGTTCTAGAAAAGGGCCGCGTCAGAGACTGGCGAGAACCGCAACGGCCCCCGACACGGTGACCGCGGTGGCATCGGGTTCGATCGCGATGCTCACGACCTGGGCATCGCGGACGACCGCCGCGTAGCGTTGCGATCGCATACCAAGGCCAAGCGCCGTCAAGTCCAGCAGCTGGCCTGCATCCTTCGCGAACGTCTGGCTGCCATCCGCCATGAAATGCACATTGGCCGGAGGCGACAGGCCGTCGGCCCAGGCCTTGACCACGAAAAAGTCGCTTGTCGCCAGGATGACGATACCGTCGACGCCCGCATCGCGGAACGCCTGTGCGTTGTTGAGGTATTCCGGAACATGGTCATCAGAGCATGTGGGGGTGAATGCTCCGGGAACCGCGACCAGAACAATCGTCTTGCCGGCGGAAAACGCGGCCAAGTCGATCTGGCGAATGCCTCCGTCTGCCAATTGCTGCACGGGTGTTGACGGGAGTTTTGATCCGACGTCCATTTCAAGCTCCAATCCCTGTTCTGTTTCGTCAAAGGTTGTCGAACGCGTCCAGCGCCTTCGCGGCATAGACGGTGCCAGGCCCCCCCGACATCTCGACGGTCACGGCGAGCAGTTCGACCAGCGTCTCTCGGTCGGCACCATGGGCTTTCGCTTCGTTCACATGATACAGAATGCAGTCTTCGCACCCCCGCGCGGCGGCAATCGCGACGGCCACGCATTCCTTCAGCGCGGACGGGACCTTGCCCTCGCGGACAGCGGTTTCCCCGAGGGTCTTGAAGGCCATCAGTGTCTTCTGATCTGCCTTGAACAGGCCGATCAGGCGTTTGTTGGCCTGCGCCAGCTTATCCTTATGTGTGCTCATCTGTTCTTTCCAATGGCTGGTGCCCGCCCGGCGGGAGGGGTCCGGGCGGGCCGGGTTGGGGTCAGAGTTGGTTTTTGATCAACTCATTGACCCGCGACGCGTTTTCCATCTGAACCATGTGGCCCGCATCGGCGACGACCGTGACCGTCGCACCCGTGACGGCCTTGGCATGGGATTGCGGAATCACGGCGTCAGCCTCTCCCCAGATGGTCTGAACGGGGATGCCCAGACCGCTCAACCCCTCTACGATGCTTGCGGATTGCGTTCCGTCCGTGAACAGGTTGGCTTTCAGCGCCTCAAGAAACGCCTGCACACCATCGAGGCGCTTGTACTTCAGCAGATCGTCCACCATGGACCGGCTCACCAGGCTTTGGTCGGCAAAGAGGTACTTCAGCTTGGGCTTCAGCTCCTTGCGGCTGGCCGCCGAGACGAAGCCGTCGGTGTAGTCCGAGTTGATCTCCTCCCCCAGCCCGGCCGAGCAGATCAGCGTCAGCGAGGCGACACGGCCCGCATGGTCAATCGCCGTCTGGCCAGAGACCAGCCCCCCCATCGAGTGCCCCACAAGATGCGCCTTGTCGATCGACAGGTGATCCATCAGTTGCACCACCGCGTCGACCATCAGGCCAAGACCGGGATTGGCGGCGTTTTTCACCGATCCGCCATGGCCGGGCAGGTCCAGAGCATAGACCGGTGCTTCGGCCCCGATGGCGTCGATGTTGAACAGCCAATTGTCGGAATCGCCGCCGAAGCCGTGGATCAGGATGACCGGGATGCCGTCGCCTTCGCGGGCGGTGTAGCGGATCCGCCCGACCGCAAGGTCAACCGTCTGATGCGAGGGCACCTCTTCGGCGTCCTCTTCGACCACTGGCATCTCGAACGCGCCGACATAGGCGTCCACCTCGGCGTCAGAGACCTCTGACGGGGCCAGAACCCCCAACAGCGCCTGCACCGGATACACCTCGCCTTCCGCACCGACGCGCCGCCGCAGGAGGCCACCATCGGCAGCCTCCACGACGTTTGCGATCTTATCGGTCTCGACATCCATGATCTCGTCGCCGGGTTTGATCTCGGTGCCTTCCGTGACATGCCACTTGGCCAGAGTGCCCTCTTTCATCGAGAGGCCCCATTTCGGCATCAGGATTGGTACGATTTGATCGCTCATGGGGTCTTAAGCTCCCATCGTCTTGCGCACGGCCTCGACGATCCGGTCCGGGGACGGGATGTAGAGATCTTCGAGAGAGGGTGAAAACGGCACCGGAGAATGCGGCGCGGTGACCATTTCAATCGGCGCCTTGAGGGCTTTGAACGCATCCCGGGCCACCTGGGCCGACACATCCGCCGCGATGGAACAGCGCGGGGTGGCCTCATCCACGCAAACCAGACGTCCGGTTTCCTCGACGCTTTCGATCACGGTGTCCATGTCGATGGGGCTGAGCGTGCGCAGGTCGATGACCTCGGCGTCGATCCCTTCTTTCTTCAGGGTCTCGGCCGCCGTGAGCGCGTTCGGTACCATCAGGCCATAGCCGACGATGGTGACATCGCTGCCCTCGCGCACCACATTCGCCTCGCCAAAGGGGATGGCATAGGGCTCTTCGGGCACATCGCATTCGGAAGCATAAAGGTTCTTGTGCTCCAGAAAGATCACCGGATCGTTGTCGCGGATCGACTGGATCAGCAGACCCTTGGTGTCATAGGCGTTCGACGGGCAAACCACCTTGAGGCCGGGAATATGCGTCACCAGAGGCGTCAGCATCTGGCTGTGCTGCGCCGCCGCGCGGAACCCGCCGCCGCACATGGCGCGGATTACAACCGGCGTTTCCGCCTTGCCGCCGAACATGTAGCGGAACTTTGCGGCCTGGTTGAAAATCTGGTCAAAACAGACGCCGAGAAAGTCGACAAACATCAGTTCGGCGACCGGGCGCAAACCACAGGTCGCCGCCCCAATCGCCGCCCCCACATAGGCGCTTTCCGACAGCGGCGTGTCGATCATCTGTTTGGGATGTTTGGCATAAAGCCCCTTGGACACCCCGAGAACGCCGCCCCAGGCATCGTCTTCGCCAGCCGCACCGGCGCCACCAACGATGTCTTCGCCCATCATCAGAACGGTCGGGTCGCGCCCCATCTCCTGATCGAGGGCTTCGTTGATCGCGTCTTTCATGCTGAGTGTACGTGCCATGTCTATGCTCCTTTCTTTTCCAAATATGTCAGTAGGTTACGTACACGTCGGTCGTCAGGTCCCCGGGCCCGGGCAGCGGCGCTGCCTTGGCCTCTGCCACCGCTTCGTCGATCAGGGCCAGAACCTCGGAGTCGATGGCGTTCAGCTCCGCATCGGTGATCACACCGGCTTCGGTCACCTTGGCGCGGAAGATCTTGAGGCAATCGCGGTTCTTGCGGTTCTCTTCGTTCTCGCCGGGCGCGCGATAGGTCTGCGCATCGCCTTCGAAATGGCCGAAGAAACGGATCATCTTGCATTCCAGCAGCGTCGGACCCGCGCCTTCGCGCGCGCGTTTCACCACTTCCCCGGCCGCTTCATAGACCGCAAAGAAATCCGTGCCGTCCACGGTGATCCCCGGCATGCCAAAGCCCGTCGCACGGTCCACGTAGCTGTCGGATGCGACCGCATAGTCAACGGATGTGGATTCCGCATATCCGTTGTTTTCCACGACGAAGATCGCGGGCAGGTTCCAGATCGCCGCCAGGTTCATCGATTCCAGAACCGTGCCCTGGTTCGACGCGCCATCCCCGAAAAAGGTAATGCCCACACCGTCATGGCCAAGCTTCTGTGCCGCCAGCGCCGCGCCACAGACCAGAGGAGCGCCTGCGCCGAGAATGCCGTTCGCCCCCATCATGCCCTTGGACAGATCCGCGATATGCATGGAGCCGCCCTTGCCCGCGCAAGAGCCGGTGGACTTGCCATAGATCTCGGCCATCATGCCTTTGACGTCCACGCCTTTGGCGATGCAATGCCCATGGCCGCGGTGGGTCGAGGCGATCCGGTCATGATCCTGAAGATGCATCATGATGCCGACACCAGAGGCTTCTTCGCCCGCATAGAGGTGCACAAAGCCCGGAATGTCGCCACGGCCGAAATCGACATGGAGACGTTCTTCGAATTCACGGATCGTCTTCATCCGGCGATAGGCGTCCAAAAGCCCATCTTTCTCCAATGGGAATGGGTTGCTCATGAGGTCCTCCCTTTACTGCTGAGCTGTGTGAAGCGCGCTGGTCGCGTCACGGGTGAGAAGCCCGTGCTCGGCCGCATAGGCCATGCACTGGGGCACGTTGATGGTCCGGAAGGCATCGGCCTGAAGCCGGATGCTGGTGTCGTCGATAGTGCTGAAGGTCAGTTCCCGCTCGCCGTCGAGCGCGAAGGATCCGGCGGACACGCTTGGCAGATAGACGGTGTCGGGGATAATCTTCTCAATCGCTCCGATGCCCACCTCTTCGATCAGACCCGGCGCGATGGGCGCCGTCAGACGGATCTTGGCGGTGTCCAGCGGCATCAGCCGGACGCGCCGCCCTTCGGGTGTCATGCGATCCAGCGGCGCCAGAAGGCCGACAATGGACGACATGCCAATGCCGTCGGGCCGCCCGAAGGTTACGATCAGGTCGCGGAAGTTCTCTGTCTTCCAGATCGCCCGCGCGCCGATGAACCGCTCGGATACGACGGCGACATCGACCAGGGCGATTTCGCGCAGGTCGTTGACGCGTACTTCCAGCCGTTTGTTATAGGAAAACGCCCGCTCGCAGGGCACCTGCCCGGTGACGGCAAGGCCAACCGCCAACCCGGTGATCGTCGGTTCGCGCAATTCGGGAAAGGCGTTGTTCGTCCCGGTGGACACGCCCGCAATCGGCGTGTTGCCGCATTTTGACACCACAACCCTGTTGGTCCCGTCGCCGCCAAGAACGACAATGGCGCCCACCCCTTGGTCGTGCATCTGCCGGGCCGCCTCGGCGCTGTCCTCGGAGGTGCAAGTCACCGGCATGTTCAGATAGGTCACCTTGGGAAAGCGCTGGTGGCCCATGCGGCTTTCGCGATCGATCGTGCGCATCAGCTGGGTGCGAATGCCGCCGTTCTCGGGCATGATGACGACCTCTTCCACACCCGTCGCGGTGAGGCCGGTCAACATTCGCAGAACGATGTTGGCACGGTCATTGATCGGCAGGTTGCCTGCATGGCTGACAATCCGGCGAATGTCCCGCGCAGAGACTGGATTTGCGATAATGCCAACTTTGGTCACGAGTGAGGCCTCCCTTTCGACAGGGAGAAGCAACGAGCGTGCCAAAAACGGGGGCGGGAACGCTCAGTGTCCCGTTGGTCAGGTTTTGCATGCGGTGAGAGTCTGCCTGATATGGCCGCGCATCACAAAGCCTGACGTGGCTTTGAGCGTCGGCTTCGCCTGTGATGGTAGCGGAACCGGGCCCGGCGGCGGGCGCTGACACCTGGGGAACAGAGACGTCGCCACGCAAAGGCACCGGAGGACCGGTTGGACGGCCCCCCGGCTGGTCCATACGGGTGAACGCATCGGGACGTGAAACGCGACCGACCTGACGTATGGTTTTGATATTCTATGGCGATCCCGAAAGCAGCGTCCCGGATCGCCGATCTTTCAGGCCGCTCAGAAGGCGGCGGCAACCGCGCGTGAGGTCAGCACCTGTACAAGATTGGCACGATACGCCGCGTCCCCGTGCAGATCGCGGATCAACCCGTCCGGATCGATCGTCAGCCCGGAGACGGCGTCGGCGGTAAAGCTGACAGACAAGGACGCCTCCGCCTCGGCCCAGCGGAACACGCCGTCTTCCGAGGCACCGGTTACGGCCACACGCACGCCATCCGCGAATTTCGCAACGAACGCGCCGACCAAGGCGAACCGCGATGCGGGCTGAACGACCTTTTGATACTGCGCCGCCGAGGGGATTGGAAAGGTTACCGAGGTGATGATCTCGCCCGCGTCCAGAGCCGTTTCGAACATACCCTGAAAGTAGTCGTCCGCCGATATGTCGCGCTTGTTGGTCGACACCGTCGCACCCGCGCCAAGCACTGCCGCAGGATAGCAGGCGGCCGGGTCGTTGTTGGCAAGGCTGCCGCCAATTGTGCCACGGTGGCGCACCGCCGGATCCCCGATCCGGCCTGCCAGATCGCACAGCGCCGGGAAGTTTGCCCTGAGCCCCGCATTGCCCGCAACCTGCGCATGGGTGGTCATCGCCCCGATCGTGACACTGCCGCCATCGATGGAAATCCCGCAAAGCTCTTGCGCCTTGGACAGGTCGATCAGATCGGAAGGCGCCGCCAGACGCGCCTTCATCGCCGGCAGCAGCGTTTGGCCCCCGGCCAGCAAGGCGCCATCCTCATGGGCCGACAACAGGCTTGCGGCCTCTGCCGCAGTTGCCGCGGCGTGGTAATTCATGCTGTACATTCCGTGCCTCCCTTACTCTGCCGCCATCCGGGCGCTGTTCAACGCGGCCCAGACCTTGGCGGGCGTCGCCGGCATGCTGAGATCATTGGTGCCAATCGCATTGGTGATCGCATTGATGACAGCGGGCGGCGTGCCGATCGCCCCCGCTTCGCCGCAGCCTTTCATGCCCAGCGGATTGGTGGTGCAGGGGGTCGAATGGTGCAGCACGTCAAAACTTGGCACATCCTCGGCGCGTGGCATCGCATAATCCATGTAGGACGCTGAGAGCTGTTGACCGGCGGCGTCGTAGCGCACTTCTTCGAGCATTGCCTGCCCGATGCCCTGGACGATGCCGCCGTGAACCTGACCCTCGACAATCATCGGGTTGACGATGGTGCCAAAGTCATCGCTGGCGACAAATTTCAAAATGTCCGTCCGGCCGGTCTGCGGGTCGACTTCCACCTCGCAGATGAAACAGCCCATCGGGAAGGTAAAGTTCAGCGGATCGTAGAACGCGCCCTCCTTCAGGCCTGGCTCCATCCCTTCGGGCAGGTTGTGGCCGGTATAGGCCGCAAGGCCAATCTCGTGCCATTCCAGCACCTTGTTGGTGCCGTTGACCCGGGCCTGGCCGTCCTTGATGATGATGTCTCCCTCGGCGGCCTCCAGCAGATGCGCGGCCAGTTTCTTGATCTTGAGTTCAACCTTGTCGAGCGCCTTGACGATGGCCGACATCCCCACCGGGCCAGAGCGAGACCCATAGGTGCCCATGCCGAACTGCACCTTGTCGGTGTCGCCATGCACGATCTGGACATTGTCGATCGGGACACCGAAGCGGTCTGCCACGACCTGCGCAAAGGTCGTCTCGTGCCCCTGCCCGTGGCTATGGGAGCCGGTCAGAACTTCTATGGTTCCGACGGGGTTCATCCGCACTTCGGCGCTTTCCCAAAGGCCGACCCCTGCCCCAAGCGACCCGACCGCCGCCGATGGCGCGATGCCGCAGGCTTCGATGTAGCACGACATCCCGATGCCCCGCAGCTTGCCGCGCGCGGCGCTTTCGGCCTTGCGACTGTCAAAGCCCGCCCAATCGGCGGCCTCCATCGCCTGGCGCATATTGCCTTCGAAATCGCCGGAATCGTAGTTCATGATGACCGGTGTCTGATGCGGGAAGGTGCGAATAAAGTTCAGGTTGCGCAGATCCGCGGGATCCTTGCCCAGCTCCCGCGCCGCCGTCTCGATCATGCGCTCCACCACGTAGGAGGCTTCCGGCCGCCCTGCCCCGCGATAGGCATCGACCGGCACGGTGTTGGTGTAGACGCCCAGCACCTCGCAATAGATGTTCGGGATGTCATACGTGCCCGAAAGCAGAGTCGCGTACAGATAGGTCGGCACGGCGCTGGAAAAGAGCGACATGTAGGCGCCGAAATTGGCCTGTGTCGAGACCTTGAAGCCGACGATCCTGCCATCCTTGTCGAACCCCATCCGCGCCTTGGACACATGGTCGCGGCCATGGGCATCGGTAAGGAACGCCTCGGTCCGGTCTGACGTCCATTTCACGGAACGATTGGTTTTCATCGAGGCCCAGAGACAGGCGATCTCTTCGGGGTAGATGTAGATCTTGGAGCCGAAGCCGCCGCCAACATCGGGCGCGATCACCCGCAGCTTGTGCTCTGGCGCGACCTGGTAGAACGCGCTCAGAACCAGACGGGCCACATGAGGGTTCTGGCTGGTTGTGTAGAGCGTGTAGTGATCTTCGGCCTCATCGAACGTCGCAATCGCCGCGCGGGGTTCCATTGCATTCGGTGACAGACGGTTGTTCGTGATGTCCATCTCGGTGACGTGGGCGGCACTGGCCAATGCGGCCTCGGTCGCGTCCTGTTTGCCCAGCTCCCAGTCGAAGACGATGTTGCCCGGCGCATTCTGGTGAATCTGCGGCGCCCCTGCGGCCCGCGCCGCGGCGATGCTTGCCGCGACCGGCAGCTCTTCGTAGGTCACCTCGACGGCTTCGGCGGCGGCCCGCGCCTGCGCATTGGTTTCAGCGATGACGATGGCGACGGCATCGCCGACATAGCGGGTCTTTTCCGTCGCGAGGGCAGACCATGCGCCCATGTTCATCGGGCTGCCGTCCTTCGAGCTTACGGCCCAGCCACAGATTATGTTGCCGATGCCATCGCCGGTCAGCTCTGCGCCGTTGTGGATGGCGATAACGCCCTCCATCGCTTCGGCAGAGCTTGTGTCGATGCCGGTGATCCTTGCATGGGCATGCGGAGACCGCACGAACGCCGCATAGGCCTGATTCTCCATCCGGATGTCGTCGGTGTATCTGCCTTTACCGGTTGTGAAACGCTTGTCTTCCTTGCGCTTGACGGATGCGCCAATTCCGTTGCTCATCGGTTTCCCCCCTTACATTTCGCCGGCGGCTTGGCTGATGGATTTCACGATGTTCTGGTAGCCGGTGCAGCGGCAGATATTGCCTTCGAGCTCATGCCGGATCGCCGCGTCATCAAGCGTCTTGCTCTCGGCCTTGTAGCGGTTGACCATGTCGATCCCGCTCATGATCATGCCGGGAGTGCAGAAACCGCATTGCAAACCGTGGTTGTCGTTGAAGGCCTTTTGCATCGGATGCAGACCGCCATTGGCGACGCCCTCTATCGTGGTCACCTCTGCCCCGTCGGCGGAGGCCGCGAGTATGGTGCAGGCCTTTACCGCCTTGCCATCCACATGCACGACACAGGCACCACATTGAGACGTATCGCAGCCCACATGCGTCCCCGTAAGGCGCAGGGTCTCGCGGATGAAATCGACAAGCAAGGTGTTGCCTGCCACATCCGCGCTGACGGCCTTTCCATTCACAATCATCTTGATTCCGGTCATTCGGTCCTCCCGTTCTTCTTTGTGGTTGCGCGCCCGGATCAGCTCACAAGCTTCTTCAGCCAGCCTTTGCTTTTTGCCTTGGTCCCCATGCCGTCGCGGGGGTCATCGCCCCCGTCACCGCCGGGCCCTTCGATCTGCTTTTGAAGGTTGGAGAAGAACTGGTCGGCCATTTTCCTGGCAAACCCGTCAATGATGCGAGAGCCAAGCTGGGCCAGCTTGCCGCCAACCTTGGCCTCGACAAGATAGTGAAGAACGGTGCCGTCGCCGTCCTGTTCAAGATGCACTTGCGCCCCGCCCTTGGCAAAGCCCGCAGCACCGCCCTTGCCTTCCCCGGTCAGGGTCAGGCTTTTGGCATAGACCATGTCACCAAGCAGGACGGCCCCCTTTAACGTCGCCTTGACCGGCCCGACCTTCTGGACAACCGTCGCTTCAAAGCCGTCTTCGGGGGTGCCCGACATCTCTGTGCAGCCGGGCACGCAGGCTTTGAGGACCTCGGCAGACAGGATCGCCCGCCAGACGGCCTCACGCGGAGCGGATATCTTCTTAAAGCCAGTCAGATCCACGATCTGGGTCTCCTCAAAGCTATTTGTTGATGGCAAGCAACAAGTATGCCAACCATTCGGATATGAGCTGAGTTCGGAGCGCCCCATTGCGTCAACTTCAACGGCAGACCCAGTCGCAAAAGCTGTCACTGACGCAAGCGATGCGCCGGTCTTTGGCCGTGCTGGAGATGGGCCCGGACGAGGTGAGCGAAGCCGTTGACCAGGAAAGGAGCCGAAACGCGTTTCTGATTTCGCTTCCGCATACCGGATCCGGCGGCGCGGGCCGCCAGCCCCTGCCAGAGGCCGTGGCGCCGGAAACGCAACTGGACGGTATCGCGACGCAGATCGGTTTGATCCGCCTGTCCTCCCGGCAGGCCGACCTGGCGCATGGGATTCTCCACAGTCTGGATGATCGCGGTTTCCTCTCTGACGACCTGACCGAGGTTGCGCGGTATCTGAACTGCACCCCGGCCGAGGTGTCCGAGCTGTTGCCGATATTGCAAAGGAACGTGGATCCTGCCGGTCTTTTCGCGACAAGCCTGGTGGAGTCGTTTCGGTTGCAGCTTGAAGCGAAGAACCGGTTTGACCCGCTGATCGCCGCCCTTCTGGGCCGTCTGGATCTGATTGCGAAGCAGGACGTCGCCGAGATCTGCGCCGCGTTCGACATCTGTGCAGAAGACGCCACCGACATGTTGGACGACATCCGCGCGCTGGATCCGGCCCCGTTGCGGCCACAACCCGAGATAACGGACAGGCCATCAGTGCCGGAGCTTCGCATCAAAAAAACGCCGGCTGGTGAGCTGAAGCCAGAGTTGAACGAGGCCGCCATGCCCCGCATCCTGGTGGATGACGCGTTGTTTTCCACCACCATGGCCGCCGAGACCGACGGGCCGACGCAATTGTACTACCGCGATTGCTACCAGAGCGCGGCCAACATGGTTCGAGCCTTGCAAAAGCGCGCAAATACCATGCTGGCAACGGGGCACGCGCTTGTGAAACGGCAGGAGAAATACATCCGAACCGGCCGGGATCGCGACAAGCTGCCCTTGACGATAGAGCAGCTCGCCACCGACGTCGGCGTGAACAAGAGCACGATAAGCCGTGTCTTCAAGTCCTGCGCGATCATGACGGACCTCGGCACCTTCCGGGCGCATGACTTTCTTGCGCGGCGGCTGACCTCTGACGGGCAGCACAACAAGACGCGCGATCAGGCGTTGCGGCGGCTGTCCCTGCTGATCAAGACCGAAGATCCGAAACATCCGAGTTCCGATGAACGCCTGGCTCAGCAGCTCGACAAGCTGAACTTCACGATCTCTCGCCGAACTGTGGCCAAATACCGAAAGATGCTTGGCATACCGGGCGTTCATGACAGGCGGGTTCTGTAGCGTATTGGGATTGATTGCGCGTATCTGCGTCGCAGCAATGCCAGCGGCGGACGGTGGCAGCCCAAGGTCGCCCGAAATCCGGAGGCAGGGTCGATCCGCCGATCTGACAGGCCCGTTGGAGGAATAGCCCGCCCTGAAGGTGACCTGTCGTACCTGGCCTGAACCAAGCGGTCCAGGGTGTCCCACGTTCAATGGCAGGGTATGCGCCATTCGATTCGGGGCGTCGACGCGGGTTTACGGTGTCCTTTGGGATTTTTAATCGCAGATTATCAGTCATTTAGAGATGTCTGTCGCGGAAGTCTTCACGTGTGTATTGACGACACTAAGTAAATGTGTGAAATTCACACCATCAAAGAGCAACACACACCAAGGACCCCGCCAATGTTCAAATCCATTCTCCCCGCCGCCGCCCTCGCCCTGACCGCCGCTGCCGC
>CAYGRI010000012.1:0-39316 GCA_964352155.1 uncultured Maritimibacter sp.
ATTCCTTGTGCCAGATTTCGCCGGACTGGTGCTGATAGGTGATCGGCTTGACCCAGTCGGCATACATCGTCTGTTCGTGCCACGGCCATTGCGCGCGCCGGAACAAATTGAAATGGTTGCGATTCCAAACGTTCAGACCAAACGGCAGATGCGGCTTGCACCATTTCACCAGCCCATACAGCTCGCGGTCCAGATCCTTGTTCCGCTCCAGCCAGAAACGTTCCCAGATCAGTACCTCGGGATGTTCCAGAAGCGTGCGGATGAAGGTGACAAAGGCGCCGTCGTCGAAGGTGTCGCCCGCCCGCGCGGCCTGCATGAACTCGTACATCGCGATGCAGCCCCGGCGGCACGCCTCGACATCGATGCCGCGCGCGATCGCTTCGGTGCGCGAGGCCTCGGAGAAATCGCCGGGTGCCTGGCCCTGCATCATCTGGTCCAGCGGGCTGTTGCGCTCATTGCACCACATGATCCCGTCGATGTCGTAATTGCGCACTTGATCCTCGATGATCGCATGGATCCAGTTGCGGTAGTCCGGGTTCGAGGTCGAAGGCTCATCCTTGCGGCGGCCAAACACGTCGACCTCCATGCAGGTGGCCAGATTGGGGATCTCGATGTTGTTGACCGACCCGTGGCCCGCATATTTAAAGAACGGCTCCATCAGCTCGACATAGACTTTCATGCCGCGGGCATGGGCGGCGGGCACGACCAGATCCAGAATGTCGATGCCTTCCATCTCTGTGTCGGTGGCGCGGAAATCCTTGATCAGGGTCTTGGAATAGTACCTGGGATCGGGGTTGAAATAGGCGCCGCCCTTCATCGTGAACGGTTCCGGCACGCCATGATCGGGCCAGCCATCCAGCTTGTGAGCAATGCTGCGTCCGGTTTTCAGACCCAGCCAGGACACGGTGCCAAGCATCAGGACATTCACGCCCACACGGTTTTGCAGCGTGTCGAGCACGGTGTCGACGCCTTCGTCGATGAAGCTGATCGGGCTGACTTGTATTCCGACGAACTTTTCTTCCGGATCCGGGGTTGGATGGCTCATGCGTCTGCCCCTTTGCGGGTTTGGATGAAGGCGTTGATCCGGCCCATCGCCTCTTGGATCACGGGAAGGGGTTGCAGATAGCTGATGCGGACAAAGTCGCTGTCGGGTTCACCGAACATATCGCCCGGAAACACCATCACGCCCGCATCGCGCAGCAGCGCCTCGCAGAAGGGTTTCGCCTTCATCCCGGTGGCTGAGATGTTGGTGTAGATATAAAAGGCGCCACCCGGCGCGCCGTAGCTCAGCCCCGCCTCGGTCAAGGCCTGCATCAGGTAATCGCGCCGCTCGCCATAGGCGCTGAACATCGCCTTGACCTCGTCTTGCGGGCCAGTCAGGGCCGCCAACGCCGCATGTTGCGACACGGTGCAGGTGTTGATCGACAGGGTATGGCGCGGCTCTGTCAGCGTTTCGACAAAATCCGCCGGGGCGGCCATATAGCCGACGCGCCATCCGGTCATGGCATAGGTCTTGGAAAACCCGTTCAGCGTGATGGTCCGCTCTTTCATCCCCGGAAGCGTCGCCATCGACAGATGCTCATGCGGAGGATAGATCAGCTTGGCATAGATCTCGTCGGCGATGAGCAGGAGGTCGTGCTTGATGGCCAGATCCGCGATCTTGCGGATCACATCCGGCGGAGTCACGGCGCCGGTCGGGTTGTTGGGCGAGACCATGACGAACATGCGGGTCTTGTCGGTGATACGGGACTCGATCTGATCGACGTCCAGCGCGAAATCGTCTTTCTGATAGGTCGGGACCGGGATCGGCACGCCGCCACACAGATGCACCGCCGTGTCATAGGTGGTAAAGCGGGGGCTGGTGATCAGAACCTCGTCGCCGGGCTGCACAAGCGCCAGCATCGCCAGCGTGATGCTTTCCTGCACGCCTGCGGTGACGATAATCTCGTCAGCGCTGTAGGTCAGCCCGTATTCGGCCTTCAGGTTGTCGCAGATCGCCTCACGCAGCGCGGGCAGGCCGGTCGGCCCGGTATAGTGATGCTGATTGTCGTCAAGTGCCTGTTTCGCGGCCCGGACCACATGCGCGGGGCTGTGAAAATCCGGGTCGCCCCGGCCAAGCGCGATCACTTCCGTCAGGCCAGAGGCGATGTCCAGCATCCGGGTGCGAAATGACCCGTCTTCTTCTACGATGCGCGCGGCGGTGCGTTGCTGCAGTAATGAAGCGCTCACTTAATGCATCCTTTTTCCGTCGATGAAGGTCATCTCGACGTGTTCCAGCGCGGACAGATCCTGATCCGGCTTGCCGTTCACCACGATCATGTCGGCGAGCTTGCCGGCATCGAGCGTGCCCAACGTGTCGCCGAACCCGTTCAGGACGGCGGCGCGGGCGGTGATGGCGCGCAGGGCGTCCAGATTGTCGCGGCACACGCCCACTTCGACCATAAAGCCAAGCTCTGGCACGATCCGGTCATGCTCGACCGCCGGGCTTCCGGCATCCGTGCCGAACACAATGGGCACGCCCGCCTTGGACGCCCGGACCAGCCCGTCGAACCGGGACTTGTCCGCCACCGCTTTCTGCCGCTCGGCGATCTTCCATTCCGGGATGCCGAAGTCTCGGGCAATCTCGGCATTGGCCTGGATCACCAGCGCAGAGAATGTCGTCACCACCGGCAGTTTCTTGTCGAGCAGCAGCTGGATCGTCTCATCCGTCATCGACCCGCCATGTTCCACGCAATCCACACCGAATTCCGCCACTCGGGCGATACAGTCGTTGTAGGTGGCATGGGCGGTGATCGGCAGCCGGTTGCGGTGCGCCTCGTCGATCACGGCGTGCAATTCGTCATCGGTGAACTCAAGCGTGTCGTGGCAGGCCATGATCTTGATCAGATCGGCGCCGCCCTTGACCTGATCGCGCACCGCACGGCGCATTTCGTCGGCCCCCGATGCCTCACGGCAGACCCAATAGGTGTGGCCGCCGGTCTGAATGATCGACTCGCCCGACACCAGAAGGCGCGGGCCGGGGAAGATGCCCTGCGCCACGGCCTGTTTGGTGAACAGGTTCGCGTTATGCACGCCAAGGTCCCGCACCAGCGTAATGCCAGAGCGGAGGCTCTTGATCATGTTGCCGGCCGCCTTGTAGGCGCGGATCTCCGGCGGATCGAACATGCTTTGCTGGCTCAGCTCGTGAATGCCGTCCCAGCTAAGATGGGCGTGGCTGTTCATCATGCCGGGCATCAGCGTCTTGCCGTTCGTCTCGACCGTATCCGCGCCGTCCGGCACGGCGGCGAGATCGGCGCGCGCGCCAACCGCCGCGATCTTGCCGTCCTTGAGGTGGACATAGCCATCCTCGATCACCTGGTCGCCGACGCTGGTGATGACCCGCCCGAAAAAGACGCAATCGACGGCCACGCCCTCGAACATCGGCTTGGTGATCTTCTGGTACTTCCAGGCAGCGGGTTCAGGCATGGGGCTGGCTCCTCACAGGGCGATGATGCGGGTGTCGATCGGGGTGTCCGCTTGAAACCGGGACGGAACGATTACGTCGGTTTCAGTGACGATCATGGTGTTGATGGTGCGGTATCCATCCAGGCCCGGGCGGTAGACGCCGGGTTCGTTGGAAAACACCATGCCGGGCTGAATCGGGGTCGGGTCGCCGGTGGACAGCCAGGGCGCCTCGTGGCCTTCCAGTCCCATTCCGTGGCCGATCCGGTGCCGGATGGCGTCGGCGAGGTCCGCGCCGCGCAGCGCGTCCATGGCCGCGTCATTCGCCTGTGTGCAGGTGGTGCGCGCCGCGCAGGCGTTGACGGCGGCGTCGTTGCATGCCTGCATGGCCTGCATGATCCGGCGCTGGGCAGGGGCGATCTGCCCGACAATCAGCGTCACGCCGCTTTCGGCATGGTAGCCGCCCAAACTGGCACCGATGCCCGCGATCACGGTCTCGCCGGGGCGGGGCGTGCGTTCCAGGACGGCCCCATGGGGCAGGGCGGCGCGCGGACCGGAATGGACCGATGCGGTGATGCCCATCGGCGTGCCGGCAAACGCCGCCTTGTGCTTGGCGAACAGGGCGGCACGGGCGTGGGCCATCGCGTCTGTCATCAGGTCCGCTTCTGTCCCGCCCTGCGCGATGATGTCGCCCGCCGCCGCATGCAGGCGCGATAGGAACAGATCGGCGAAACCTGCAGCCTCAACCGTCAGGACGATTTCTTCGGGTTCCTTGATCGTCCGCGCGGCCATCGCGTGGTCGGTCAGGTCAAGGTGGCGGAGTTTCGTCCGCGCCGCGTCCAGCAGGGCGGCGTCCAGCCGGTCTATCGCGATTGACTTGGCGCCGATCTGGTCCAGCATCCAAAGGACGGCCGGAACCTCCCCAGGGAACTCGTCGTAAAAGCGCAGATCGGCCAGCCCGGTGCCCTCGGCATTCTCACGCTCCAGCCCCGGCAGCATCAGGATCGGGTCGCCGTCGACCGGCAGCCAGACGCCCATGGGGCGCTCGTTTGCAGACAGAAACAGCCCGGTCGCATAGGCTAGGTTCGGCGCCCGCAGCAGCAGCAATCCGTCCAGCCCGGCCGCCTGGGCGCGCGCCCGAAGCCGATCCCGCGCGCGGGCAAAGAACGCCGGTTCCAGCGGGCGCACACCGTCGCTCATAAAGCGTCGCCGGTATAGGGCCCCAGAGCGACAAGCGGTGTCGTTAATCCCAGCTCGCGGCCAAGCGCCTGCATATCCGCCAGAACCGCGTCGTCGATCGGAACGCCGTTTTCCGACTTGGTCGCCGTGCGCCGGGCTTCTTGTTCGCCGGGTACGAGGATTTCGTCAAAGCCGGGGCGCAACGCCCGCGTCTTGGCCATCTGCACGAATTCCCCCATCCGGCTGGCGTAGTCTGCGGGATCCATGAACCACGAGATATCAATGGCTTGAAA
Source organism: uncultured Maritimibacter sp. (assembly GCA_964352155.1). Taxonomy (GTDB): domain Bacteria; phylum Pseudomonadota; class Alphaproteobacteria; order Rhodobacterales; family Rhodobacteraceae; genus Psychromarinibacter. The sequence goes on from CAYGRI010000012.1 coordinate 4,914, forward strand.
GTAGTGCGAGACATCCAGCTTCATCGGGTCGGAATAGGGGGTCAGGCCAAAGCCGCCGCCCGACAGGACGCCTGTCAGCGCCTCTGTCATGAAGGCCAGACCATAACCCTTGTGTCCCCCGATCCCCAACAGCGGCCCTTTGAGCGCGGTCGCCGGGTCATCCGTTTCATGGCCGTCCGGGGTGATCGCCCAATCCAGCGGCATCTTCTTGCCCTCGCGGATCAGCCAGTTCATCATGCCCTTGCCCGCGGTTGTGATCGCGATGTCCAGCACCGTCGGAAAACCCTGATCGGAGGGCGCCGCGATGGACCAGGGGTTGGTCCCCGTGACCCCCTCGCGCCCGCCCCAGGGCGCCATTTCCGGGCCGGCGTTGGTAAAGGCGAGCCCGATGCACCCATGCTCCAGCGCCTGACAGGCATGGACGGCGCTGGACCCGTAATGGGTTGAATTGCGCACGATCACGGTGCCGATCCCGCCCGCTTTGGCTTTGCGGATCGCCAGCGCCATTGCCTTGCTGGCCGCCACGGTCCCGATGCCGTTATGCGCGTCGACCAGCGCCAGCGCCGGGCCTTCCTTGACAATCGACCAATCCGCGCGCGGGTTCACCTCGCCGTTGCCGATCCGCTGATGATAGCGCCGCAAGCGCGCGACGCCTTGCCCCTGACCGGGATGAAAGCGCAGTTCCGAAAAGATCAGCGCATCGGCGAAGATACCCGCATCCTCATGGGTCAGGCCAAGCGCCTCAAACCCCTCGGAGACGAACGACCGCAGTTGCGCGCGGTCGACATTGGTCATCGGAATGGCCTGGCTCACGCCGAAAGCTCCAGAATGTCGGCGATATTGGTGCCCGGCGCGTCATAGCAGCCCAGTTGTCCACCTGGCGCGGTCATCACGACGGTCATGCCGGGCCCGTAGCCTGCCCGGGGGCCATCCGTCTGACCGACGATCCCAAGGCTCATGGCGCCGCGCAGATAGCCGTGGTTGTAGCGGCTGTCGGTGTCCTGGATCGCGACCACATCCCCCAGCCGAAGCTGGTCAAGGCCCAGATCCGCCAGCGCCGCCCGGTCGGTGGATTGCATGTGGAGCGAGCCGCCCTCGGAGGTCAGGCCCGCGCCCGCGCCCACGAAATGCGGCGGAACGACACCGCAGACGCCCATCGTCAAGACGCCGTTGTCGACCCGCTTGGGCAGCGCGTCGAACAACGCGGGCGAGAGCGATTTGAACGCGATCTCGGGAAAGTCCGGCAGCGCAAAGCCCACGCCCTCGGCCTTGACAAGCACCTGGTCGTCGACGGCGATCTTGCGCCGGACCTCGGTCTCGAAATGGATGATCACCTGATCGGAAAAGCGCCCGGATTTGCCGGTGACAACACCCCTGGCACCTTTGGCCGCACCGCTGACGATCATCGCCTCATTGCCGACGCAGGAAAACACGTTCAGGCCGCGGTTCTTGTTCGCGTCAGGGTGCGAGATGCTCACCGAGGGGTGCACGCAATCGCCCGACCAGCCAAACGCGCTGTCGCCGACGGTGACGTTATAAACGATTCCGCCGAATGTCGGCCAGAGAAACGCCTTGCCCTGGGCATCCAGCCGATAGGGCTCTGCCGGCAGGCCCGACAGAGACGGGTTCGCGACCTGACCCGCGACAGAGACGGTGACGATGTCGGCGGCATTGGTTTTGATGGGCATGTCAGGCTCCGATCTTCAGAAGTTGGGCGATGTTGGCGGCCGGATCGATGGTGAAGTCGATATTGCCCTCATGCGCGGTCATCAGCGTCAGGATGCCGGGCCCATGCCCCGTCATGATGCTGTCGCCATGGATGCACAAACAGATCGAGACGGCGTTCTCGCGGTAGGATCGTCCCCAATGGTGATCGGCGTGGCGGATCGCGATCAGATCGCCCAGGCGCATCTGATCGATCCCCAGCTCGGCCATCAGCGCGCGATCCCCCGACATCAGATCCTGATCGACATATTCAGAGTTGAGCTCTGCGCCGGACCCCATGATGCGGATCGGAAGCTCCATCGCGACTTTGACCTGCAGGCGGCCGTTCGCCTCTGAAACGCCCATCGCGTGGAACAGGCGCGGGCTGAGTTTCTTGAGCGCGACATTGGGGTGATCGGTCAGTTGCAGGCCCTGGCCGAACGTCATCACCTGCACCCGGTCGCCCGGTGCCATGCGTTCCAGCACATCGGGTTCGAAATCCACCAGAATGCGCGCATGTTCCCCGACCACGATCCCCTTGGCGCCCGCGGCCATCCCAGAGGTCACCACCGCCTCGTTGCCGATGCAGTTGAGGTAGTGCAGCGCGTGGTGGCGGCCGGAATTCGCGTCATCGTCGATCGACACGCCGGGTTCCACATGATCCCCGGCCCAGCCGAACGCACGGTCGCCGCAGCGGACATTATAAGTGATCCCGTACATCCCAGGCAGGACGGCGCCCTTGCCATCGGGATAGGGGATATACTGGCCCGGGCGCACGGCAGGCGTGGTGACCACACCTGCCACCGCCATCTCGACCAGGCTTGTTTCATTGGTGTTGAGGCTTGGCATCGGCGGCTGCATCCTTCCACTTTTGCTGCGGGTGTTACGGGCAATGTTTTGGTTTGACTCTCGGGGGCTGAGTTGCCATCAGTAGATTGTCGACATTGCTCTTGTCCGAATTGGATACACGAGCAAATGCGAGTGTCAAGCACTGCGCGTCCCAATCGCCGGACGCCCCGTGCCAGGCCGCAAAAGGAGAAATGGCCGCGATGAGCTATGTTGGATTGATCGACGTCATGGGGCGGGTCAACGACTTCCTGAACGCGGGCTCGGTCCTGTCCTGGGATGCGCGGACGATGATGCCGAAGGGCGGCGCTGCGACGCGGTCCAAGCAATTGGCCACCCTTGCGGTTGCCGCGCGGGATCTGCTGTGCTCGGACGCCGCAAAGCGCGCGCTGGACGGCGCCAGGGCGGATGTCGCCGGCAAGCCCGATGACAGCCCCGAAGCGCGGATCGTCGCGCAGGTGCAAGAAGCGATTGAATATCACGAGCGCATTCCGACGGAACTGCTGCGCCGCAAGACCGAACTGGGCGCCGCCGCGCATGGCGTCTGGGCCGAGGCGCGCGAGAAGGCGGATTTCTCGCTGTTTGCGGATGCCTTGACGACGATGGTCGATATCAACCGCGAAATGGCGCAGGCCATCGGGTTCGAAGATCACCCCTACGACGCGCTGATGTACCGGTTCGAGCCGGGGACGACTCAGGCCGGTTTGAACGCCTTGTTTGCGCGCCTGCGCGAAGGCATGTTGCCACTGGTGCGCGGGATCGCCGAGGCGGAAAAGCCCCGGTCCGATTTCCTGTTTCGCGACTTTCCCGTTGAGGCGCAGATGCGCTTTGCCCTGCAAATGGCGGAACGGGTCGGCTACGATCTTGACCGTGGGCGGCTCGACACCACGGTGCATCCTTTCGAGGTGTCCTTCACCCGCAACGACGTGCGGATCACGACCCGGGTCGCGCAGAACTACATGCCGATGTCGCTGTTCGGCGCCCTGCACGAGGCCGGTCACGCGATGTACGAGCAAGGGGTGGACCCGGCCTATACCCGCACGCCGCTCGCCACCGACCTTGTGAGCCTTTACGCTGTCGGCGGCGTCAGTTTCGGCGCCCATGAAAGCCAGTCGCGTCTGTGGGAAAACCATGTCGGCCGCAGCCGGGCGTTCTGGACCAACCACATGGGCGATATCCGTGCCGCCTATCCCGGGCTGCTCGACGATGTAACGGCAGAGGAATTCTACCGCGCTGTGAACCGGTCGGAGCCAAGCTATATCCGGGTCGAGGCCGACGAACTGACCTATGACTTCCACATCATGCTGCGCTGCGAGCTGGAGGCGCAGCTGGTCGACGGCTCGCTGGAGGTGGCCGAGCTGCCGGACGCCTGGAACGCCGCGATGAAGGCCTATCTGGGCATCGATGTGCACGACGATGCAAATGGCGTCTTGCAGGATGTGCATTGGTCCTCGGGTCAGATCGGGACGTTCTGCAATTACACCATCGGCAACATCATGGCGGCGCAGTTGTTTGACACCGCGATCGCGCAGGATCCGGGCGTTCAGGCAGGTCTGGACCGGGCCGACTACGTCCCGTTGCGCGACTGGATGACGCAGAATGTGGCCCAGCACGGGCGGCGCTTTACGCGGGACGAATTGCTTGAGGCCGCCACGGGACGGCCGTTGGACCCGGAACCGTACATCGCGCATCTGACGCGGAAATTCTCCGACATCTACGCCTTGGCCTGACCAGAGGAAGCCGACCATGACCACCATAGACCCACGACTTGCCAAGCGGGTAAAGCTTTCGGATGGGGCGTTGATCACACGTATGCTGGACATTGCGAACGGGCTTGACGATGTGATCCGCATGGGGCGCGGCGATCCTGATCTGGACACGCCGGACCATATCATCGCGGCGGGCCAGAAAGCGCTGGCAGAAGGGGCGACCCATTACACGCACCCGCTGGGGATCCTGCCCCTGCGCGAGGCGATCGCCGACAACATCCGGGTCTATGGCGGCGCCGATTATGCCGCTGACGAGATCATGATCACCCCCGGCGGACAGCAGGGCATGTTCATCACCGCGCTGTCGCTGCTCGATCCCGGGGACGAGATCATCGTGCCCTGTCCGGGTTACAACCCCTATGGCCAGGCGGCGGAAATGACCGATGCGGTCGTCGTCAAGGTTCCGATGACGATGGAGACGAACTTCACCCTCACGGCCGAGATGGTCGCGAAACACATCACGCCCAAGTCGAAGATCCTGGTTCTGATCAACCCCAACAACCCGACCGGCACGGTGACGCCGCCGGACGAGATCCGACGGATCGCAGAGCTGGCCAAGGCGCATGATCTGATCGTGATCTCGGACGAGATTTATGCGCGGTTGACCTTTGGCAACAACACCGTCCTGCCCGTCGCCTCTTTGCCGGGCATGAAAGAGCGCACGATCACGCTGTCGGGGTTTTCCAAGGCCTATGCGATGACCGGCTGGCGGATCGGATACCTGGCCGGGCCGCGCGCCCTGATCGCGCCGATGTCAGAGGTTAACCACGCCTTCGCCATCTCGACCGCCGCTGTCAGTCAGCACGCGGCGCTGGCGGCGATGACCGGCCCGCAGGATTGCGTGGAAGAGATGCGCCTGACCTATGATGCCCGCCGCCGTGCGATCCTGGAAGGGTTGGATGCAATCGGCATGGGATATGCCGAACCGCAGGGCGCGTTTTACGTCTATGGCAATGTGGCCAGCTTGGGCCTTGGTATCTCGGCCGGCACATTTTGTGAGCGTTTGTTGGCCGAAGGGCAGGTGATGATGTACCCCGGCACGATTTATGGCGATCACACCGACGATTTCGTGCGCATGTCGATGACGCAGCCGGTCGACCGCATTAGGGTCGCGATGCGGCGCATGGCCAAAGTCGTCGAGAGTTTTCGCGCGGATGCCGCCGCGCCTGTGGCTTCAGAATAGGAACCCGCCCATGACCGTGAAATCCGACAATCCGAACGTCAAAAGCATCAAGCACATGGCCTTTGCCGTCAGTGACGCCGAGCAGGCCTTGGCCGCCTATGCGAAATTCCTGCATGTGCCCTCAAATACAGAGATCACGCATTTCGCGAAATCCGGCAACAAGGTCGCGTTGTTCTATCTGGGGGGCATCGAATATCAGCTTTGCGAATCCACCGACCCGAACGGGCGCTTTGCCTCCTGGATCAAGGCGCGCGGGGCCGAAGGACTGCACCACATCTGTTACGAGGTGGATGACATCGAACAGGCGCTCGCCCACGCCAAGTCGCAGGGCGCCGAGCTGCGGATCTGCCAGGCCTGCGGGGTCTACGGAAGCCACGCCCATCCCGAAGGCTTCGTGGCCTTTCTTGATAACGATGCGGGCGGAATAGAGATCGAATTCATGCAGGTCTACACGCCCGAAGAGCTCGAAGCCTGGAACAACAGCAAGGCAGAGGCTGTATGAGCAGCTCTGCCACCGACACAATCACCGTTGGCACCGCCGCCGCGCAGCCGGGGGAAAAGGTGCGTGGCGCGATCCCTGCGGGGGAGCTCGCGGGTGGCATAAAGGTCGAGATCCCGGTAATCGTGATCAACGGGGCAGGGGCCGGTCCGACCTTTTGGGTCAATGCCGCGATCCATGGCGATGAGCCCGAGGGGCCGCTGGCCTGTATCCTTGCGCAAAAACAGATCGATCCTGCCAAGCTGCGCGGGGCGGTCGTGCTGGTGCCTTGCGTCAACCCTCCGGCATTCTCCGCGGCAGAGCGTGGCAACCCGCTGGATAGCTTCACCTATGACATGAACCGGATCTACCCGGGCAAGCCCAACGGCTATTATTCGGAGCGTCTGGCCAACGCCCATTGGGAGGCGATGAAGGATGTCGCCGACATGGAGATCTCGATTCACTCGGGCGGCGCGCATTCGTTTCTGGACAAGGCGATCTTTGTCGATGAGCGGCCTGAAAGCGTCGAACTCGCCAAGGCGATGGGCGACGGCTGGGGCTGCATCATGTCCAACTTTACCAAGTTCGGCAGCCCGATGGCGGCGATGAACAATGCCGGTAAGGTTGGCATCACGGTGGAGCTTGGCGGGCGGTCCCATACCTCGCCGGACCGGTTCCGTTATGTCGGCGCCGAACTGGCGAAATCGATCCTGAACATCTGCTATCATTATGACATGCTGGACGGGGTCGCGACCTATCCCGATCCCTGCACCATCGGACAACAAGAGGCGTTGCTGGCGCCCGCCTCTGGCCTCTTTCTGCCCGAAGAGGGCATCGATTTCCTGACAATGATGAAAAAGGGCGACAAAATCGCCTCTATCCTCAACGTGTTCGGCGATCTGGTCGGAGAGCTGCACGCCCCCGCCGATGGCATGTTCTTTGGGCTGCGCGCCCTGCCGAATGTGCAGATGGGCGATTGGTGCTGCTTTTTCAACAAGGTGGAGGGGCCCCGTGCCTGAGCGGGCCGTGGGGCCGGTCAGGGTGGGCCGATGAACCGGCAGCGTGATCTAGAGGGGTACGGCGCCAATCCGCCCGAGATCCGCTGGCCGAACGGCGCAGGGCTCGCGGTGAATTTCGTCCTGAATGTCGAGGAAGGGTCTGAATATTCCATTGCGGATGGCGACAGTCGCTCCGAAAGTGCGCTAAGCGAGGTGCGCGCAAGCCGCGTTCCGCCCGGCGATCGGGATCTGGCCGCCGAAAGCATGTATGAATACGGCTCTCGGGTCGGGTTCTGGCGGCTGTACAATCTGTTCCGGTCCCGTGGGGTGCCGCTGACCATCTTTGCCAGCGCCCTGGCTCTGGAACGCTCCCCCCGGGTTGCCGCGGCCATCGCCGAGACCGACTGGGACATCTGTGCCCATGGATGGCGCTGGGTGGAGCATTACCACCTCGATCCGCAGACAGAGGCTGAGCATATCGCCAAAGCCCATGCGAGCCTGACCGAAACCCTGGGCCGCCCGCCTCGTGGATGGTATTGCCGCTACAGCGCCTCGCTTGCGACGCGCGGGCTGGTCGTGGCCCATGGCGGATATGACTACGACAGCGATGCCTATAACGACGACCTGCCCTATTGGTCCAAGGTGGACGGCAAGCCGCATCTGATCGTGCCCTATTCCATGGTTACCAATGACGCGAAGTTTCTGTCGGGCGACGTGTTCTCGGCCAAAGATTACTCCGACTTCCTGATCGACAGCTTTGACGTGCTGCTGGCGGAATCGGAACACATGCCTCGGATGATGTCGGTCGGCCTGCATTCCCGCATAATCGGGCATCCCGGCCGTCTGGCGGGATTGATCCGGTTCATGGATCACATCGCCGACCGGCCCGGTGTCTGGCTGTGCGGCCGCGATCAGATTGCAGATTTCTGGCGCGAGCATGTGCCGATGGGCCGGGACGGATGACTGGCACGATCCTTACGCTTCAACAGCCGGACCCGAAGGCTTTCGCCCCGTTCGGCAGGCTTGTGCAGCCGCCAGAGGAGCCGGGCGCCCGCCGCTACTTCAGCGACACGTTGCACGAAAGGCACCCCTCGAGCGCGCCGGTCCTGCATGTCAACCACGTGCTGCCGCAAGTGCTGCCAATCCAGGTCGATACGATCGAGCGCCATCCTTTCGCGGCGCAATGCTTCATGCCGCTGGATGTCTCGCGTTACGTCGTCATGGTGATGCCCTCCGATGCCGACGGGCAGCCTTGCCCCGACCAGGCGCTGGCGCTGCTGTTGCCGGGGACCACCGGGGTGATCTTTCATCGCGGCATTTGGCATATGGGCGCGACGGTTCTGGACCGCCCGGGCCATTTCACGGTGCTGATGTGGCGGGGCGGCGCCGTGCCGGATGACGATTTCCGCAGCATCGCGCCCTTGACCCTCGTGGGTCCTGCCTGACCCATGGGTGAGCCTGGACGCGCCGCGCAAGCAAGACTGGCCACCGCATCGCGCATGCGCGGTCCGATGTCGCTGGCCTGCCCGTGCGCCGCCGATGCGGCGCCTTTCGTTCGGGGCGCGGCGAAACGGTGGCCCCAATGACGCATGGTCCCGTCCTTGTCACCGGCGCCGGCGGCTTCGTGTGTTCCGAGATTGCCGTGGCGCTTGTGGCGGCCGGGTTCCCGGTTGTTGCCGTCGACCAGTCCTTCGATGCGCCGACGCGCGCGCGCCTGACGGATGTGGATCTGGTAGAGGGCGAATTGCCCGATGTCCTGACCCGGCTGGCCGATCTGGCCCCGGCGAGTGTCATCCACGGCGCGGCCATCACCGCCGCGCCCGAGCAGCTTGGCGTGACCCGTGCCGCACATATCCGCCGCAATATCGAGATGCACACAGCCGTGCTGGACCATGCCCGCGCCGCTGGCGCGGAGCGTTTCCTGTTCCTTAGCTCCATGGGCGTCTTTGATGCCGGGGACGGGCCCGCACCCGGCGACATGTTTACCGAAGGCACCACCCCGACCGCCCGATGCGCCTATTGCGCCGCAAAACGGGCGGGCGAGTGGCTGACCGCCTCCGCCGCGGAGGCGGGGTTTGCCACGCTCAGCCTGCGTCTGGGCAATATCGTCGGCCGGCACGAGGCGGCGCGCCCCTCGCGGCAGGTGCTTTGCCTTGTGTCCCGCATGCTGGCAGCGGCCCGCGCGGATGGCACCATCACCGTTGAAACCCCGCATGCGCGGCGCGAATGGGCCTGGCTACCCGATCTTGCCAGTGGCATCGCCCGGCTGATCGAGGATCTCCCCGAGACGGGCGCAGATGTTCTGCACGCGGGCAGCCCGCCGGTCCAAAGCGATCTGGACCTCGCGCGCGCCATCGCGGACCGCCTGGACGGCGCAATCCTTCGGACACTGCCACAGCCGCATATGCCGATCCGCCCGCCGATGGCCAGCGGGCTTGCCAGCGTTTTTGATACGATCCGCTGGACCCCCATGGACCGGGTGCTGGACCAATTGATCCCGTCGGAGGGAACGCCATGACACCACCACTGCGTCTGATCCTCGTCGGACTGGGGGCGCGTGCCCGCACCTGGTTGCAGGTCGTCGGGGACAATCCGGATGTCCAGATCGTGGCGCTGTGCGATCCCGACCCCGCCGCCCGTGCCAAAGCCGCCGAAACCCATCCCGGCCTGCCCATCGGCGCGACGATTGCCGATGTCATCGGGACCGCTGCCGACGCCGCCCTGCTGTGCACGCCGCCAGGCGGGCGCGAGGCGCAGATAGAGGCTTGCTGCAAGGCCGGTCTCGCGATTCTGGCCGAGAAGCCGCTGGCCGACAACGTCCGCCTCGCCGCGCGCTATGTGGAGATGGCAGAGACGGCGGGCGTGCATCTGATCGTCGGGCTGAACTTTCGCTATCTCGCCGTCACGCAAGCCATGCGGCGCCTGTTGCGCGATCAAACGGTCGGCACGGCCGGATTTGGGCGCTTTACCTATGAACGCTGGCGCGACGGCACGCAGGATTGGCTCAATTCCTATCCGCTGACGATGGACCATCCGATGCTGTGGGAACAGTCGATCCATCATTTCGACCTGATGCGCTATGTCTATGGGCTTGAACCCGTGCGCATTCAGGCCCTTACGTTTAATCCGGCCTGGACGATGTATGCCGGCGACGCCAATGTCTCGGCCCTGCTGGAGTTTGAGGACGGCTTTTTCGTCAATTATCAGGGCACCTGGCAATCGGGCCATTATCCGATGAATTTCAACTGGCGCACCGATTGCGCGCAGGGGCTTGTTGTGCAGCGCGAGATGTTCGGCGATCTCGCCTATGGCGCGCGGCTGGATGACGATCTGACACCGGTGCCGCTGCCCGAGCATGTGCCCTGGATCACCGATGCCACCGAATTGCTGAAGATGTTCGTCGCAACCTGTCGCGGCGCGCCCCCGGAATGCACCGGCCGCGACCACCTGCAATCGCTGCTGATGCTGGAAGGGTGCATTCTGGCCTCACAACGCCGTGCTGCGGTCGAGATCGCCGAGATCAAGGTCGATTTGCCCTCCGCCCCCGATCCGCAGGCCTGACCGCAGGCCGTCCATCCCCTGAAAGGAGCCCCCATGCTGACTGTTGGAATCATCGGCGCAAGCTTTGCCCGCGATGCCTATTTGCCCGCACTTGCGCATATCGCAGAGGCCAGGGTGGTCGCGCTCGCCTCGGGCCGGATCGAGAGCGCCCGGGCCGCCGCCGCACCCTACGGCATCGAGCATGTCTATGATGACTGGCAGAAAATGCTGTCGGACCATGCGTTTGACCTGGTTTGCATTGCCACGCCAACCGTGATGCACAAACCGATGGCCCTGGCCGCCTTGGCCGGCGGGGCGCATGTGCTCTGTGAGAAACCGACAGCGATGAACGCGACCGAGGCCCGGCAGATGCTGGAGGCCGCGCGCGGGGCTGACAGGCTGCACATGATCGACCACGAGCTGCGCTTCAACCCCACGCGCGCCCGGATCGCAGAGCTGATCCACGGTGGAGAGCTGGGCGAGATCCGGCATATCAACATCACCAGCATCGGCGCATCCTGGGCCAATCCGGCGAGCCGCCCCAAGGGCGATTGGTGGTCCGACGCGGCGATGGGTGGCGGGCGTCTGGGCGCCAACGGGTCGCATCAGGTCGATATGCTGCGCTGGTGGTTGGGAGAGCCCGCCTCGGTCGTCGGGCAGGCGCTGACGATTGTCCCGGACCGGGTCGACCCCAAAACCGGCGAGGCCTGGACGGCGACCTCTGACGATCTGTGCCATCTGACGCTTGAAATGCAGTCCGGCGCGCTGGCCCAAGTGTTCATGAGCGGCGTGGCGGCGGCCAATATGGGCAACGAGACGCAAATCTTCGGCTCCCAGGGCACGATCACCTTGTCCAACAGCAACGAGACGCTGTATTTCGCCAAGGCCGGCGAAAGCTTCAACGATATCAGCGTCGAGGATCCGAACGCCAGGCTCGATGGCGTCAACAAGGGCATCTGGAACGTTTCTGTCGTGGCGGCGCTGCAAGAGCTGGTCGGCGCCATTGTCGAAGGGCGCGAGCTGGCGCGCGGGGCGACGTTTCTGGACGGTTTGCGCAATCAGATGGTGCTGGACGCGGTCCTTGCGTCGACGGCTAGCCGCAAGTGGGAAGACCTCGACTTCTCCGGGGCGATCTGATGCCGGCGCTGTCGGAGCAAACGGTGCTCATCACCGGCGCGGCGCAGGGGCTTGGCGCGGCGATTGCGCGGGTGTTCGCGGCGCAGGGGGCGGGTCTGGTCCTGATGGATGTGGACGGCGACGCGCTGGCGTCGGTTGGCCGTGAGACGGGCAGCCGGGCGCAATGCATCACCGTCGATCTGGCCGATGCGGACGCCACGGCGGCGGCCATCGCGACGCTGACCGGTCCCGTCGACACCCTGATCCACAACGCCGCGATCCTGCGCCCCGAGCCGCTGGAGACCGTCAGCCTCGGCACGTTCCGGGCGACGATGGATGTTGGCATTCAGGCGGGCTTTCAGCTGTCGCAGGCGGTCTGGCCGGGGATGAAGGCCAAGGGCGGCGGGGCGCTGATTTTCCTGTCGTCGCAATCCGGGATCAAGGGCTTCGCGGATGAAACCGCCTATTGCGCAGCCAAACATGCGCTCGAAGGCTTCTCGAAGTGCCTTGCGATGGAGGGTGAGGCGCATGGCATCCTGTCCTGCACCATCACGCCCGGCAAACCGATGCGCACGCCGATGTCGGACCGGAACTATCCCCCCGACCTCAAGACGCAATGGATCGAGCCGGAGCGTCTGGCCCCCGCCTTCGTTCATATCGCAACCACGCGGGATCAGGCCTTGTCGGGGCAGCGTCTGAATGCCTGGGACCTGTCGCAGCCGGAGACCCGATGATGCAGGAAATCTATGATTACATCGACGCCCATGCCGATGAGTTCGTGAAGGATCTTCAGACCTTTGTGCAGCAGCCCTCGGTCTCGGCCCAGGATATCGGCTTGCGGGACTGCGCCGCCCTGATCCGCGACATGATGCACCGAGACGGGCTGCCCGCCGAGTTTCACGAGCTGGAGGAAGGCCCCCCGGTGGTCTACGGCGAGATCCCGTCGAAATCCCGAAAGACCTTGCTGTGCTATTCCCATTACGACGTCCAGCCGCCGGAACCGATAGAGGCTTGGACACATGGCGGCCCCTGGTCCGGTGCGGTGGTCGACGGCGTTCTGTACGGGCGCGGCGCGACCGACAATAAGTCGGGCGTGTTGGCCTTCAACAAGGCGGCCAAGGCGTTTCTTGCGGTGCGCGGCGAGGTGCCGGTTGGCCTGAAACTGCTGATCGAGGGCGAGGAAGAGATCGGATCGCCGAACCTGGGTCCCTGGGCAAAGAAGAACGCCAAGATGCTGGAGGCGGACGGGATGCATTGCCTCGACGGGTCGCTCGAAGTCGGGGTGGAGGTGCCGGATGTCTCGCTTGGCCTGAAATCCGTCTTGTTTGTCGAGCTGGTGGCGCGCGGCCCCCGGACGGATGTGCATTCGCTGAACGCGCCGCTGGTGCCGAACCCGGTCTGGGATCTGGTGCATGCGCTGGCCACGATCATGGACCGCGACAAAAACATCCTGATCCCCGATTGGGCCGAGGGGATCTACGTCCCCAATGACGAGGATATGGGCTATCTGGCCGACAAGGCCGCCCGGATCGACTTCGCCAAGCTCAAGGACGAGATGGGCGTCGACGGCTTCGCGCTGGGCCGCGACGGGGTCGAGGCGCTGAAGGCGCGCACCTACGAGCCGACGGCGAATATCCAGGGTATCACCGGCGGCTACACCGGCAAGGGCACCAAGACCATCGTGCCATCCGAGGCGCGGGTGCGGATGGATTTTCGCCTGATCCCGAACATCTCTCCGGCCAAGGCGATCGTGAAACTGCGCGACCACCTGGCGGCGCAGGGTTTTGACTCGATCGAGGTGATCGGAGAGCCGCGCACCGAGGATCCCTACAAGATCAGCGCCCGCGAGGATATCTCGATGTCGATCATCGCCGCCGCCCACGAGGTGTATGGGGAACCACCCATCGTCAACGGCGTCTCTGCCGAGGGGGCGATCCTGAAACATGTCTGGATTCCCTGCGTTCTGACCGGCTTCGCCAATCCCGGCTGCAACCTGCATGCGCCGGACGAGAACGTCCATGTGGACAAGTACATCCAGGGCATCAAATACGCCGCCGCCATCATGGAACACTTTGGCCGCAACTAAGCGGTTGACAAAAAAGGAACAAACGATGCCCAAGGTTGATATCGCCTTCGACACCTATCACGAATACGACGCGATGACCGCGCATCTCAAGGCCCTGGCAAAGGCCTATCCATCGCTGTGCACCCTGACCTCTATCGCCAAGACATTCCGGGGCCGCGACGTTTGGTTCATGACGATCACCAACCCCGACACCGGCCCGGCGCTGGAAAAGCCCGGCTTCTACATCGACGCGCAGATCCATGCCGAGGAACATGCGACCTCGGCCACCGCGCTGTACGCCTGCTGGTATCTGCTGACGCATTACGGGTCGGATGCAGAGGTGACGCGGCTGGTCGACAACCAGGTCTTCTACATCATTCCCCGGATCAATCCCGACGGTGCGGAATATGCCCTGACCGCGCCCTATCATCCCTGGTGCGGCAATGGCCGGTTTTTGCCGGGCGAAGACCGCATCGACGGTCTGATCCCGCAGGACATCAACGGCGACGGCTACATCGTTCACATGCGCGTGCCCGACCCCAAGGGCGAATGGAAGAAGGACCCGGACGAGCCGCGTATCCTGGTGCAACGCGAACCCGGCGAGGAGGGGGGCGACTATTACCGCCTCTATCCCGAAGGTCTGATCGAGAATTACGACGGCGTTCACGTCCAGATCCACCCGCAGGAAGACGGCAATATGAACCGCAACTTCCCGATCAACTGGTCGCCGCGCGAATACGGGGCGGGGGCCTATCCCTTCTCGGAACCCGAGGCGATGGGGATGGGGCAGGTCATCCTCAATCACCCCAACATCGCGGGGATGTGCGCCTATCACACCCATGGCGGGATCATCCTGCGCCCCTCGATGATGAAGGTCGATGCCGAGATGAGCCCGCCGGATCTGGCGCTTTACAAGGATCTGGGCGCGGTCGGGGAGCGTCTGACAGGGTATCCGACCATCTCGACCTATGAGGATTTCACGCCCGACAAATCCAAGGCGCGCCACGGCAGCCTCAAGGACTGGGTCTATGAAGAGATGGGGATCATCTGCTTTTCCACCGAATTGTGGGATCTGGAACGCACCGCGGGCGTGCCGAAGGAGGGGTATTACAACCTTGGCCCGCGCGACGCCGCGACCCAGCGTCTGGTGTTTGACTGGGTGGTGGAGAATGTTGGCGACAAGGGCTTCCGCCCGTGGGAGCCGTTCGATCACCCGCAGCTTGGCCCGGTCGAGATCGGCGGGATGGTCTATATCTGGAGCTACCGGAACCCCCCCGGCCACCTGCTGGAAGAGATCTGCCACAACAACGTGATGTTCAACCTGCGCCACGCCGCCGCCGCGCCCCGGATCGAAGTGGACAGCGTGACGGTCGAGGCGCTGGGCGCGGATCTGCACCGTGTCAGCGCCGTGGTGTCCAACCATGGCTATCTGCCGACGAATCTTTCGGATGTCGCGGTGCAGAACGGGGTCGCGAAACCGGTGTCGATCACGCTGGATTGCACCGACGCAGAGCGGGTGATGAACCCGGACCATGTGCTGCTTGGCAATCTGGCCGGGCGCAATGAACGGCGCTATGCCTATTCCAACTGGGGTCAGCAATGGTCCGCCGTCAGCAAGAAGGTCGAATGGTTGGTCAAAGCGTCCGGGCCCGATGCCTCTGTCACCGTGACGGCGGTGTCCGAGAAGGGCGGGACGCATCGGGTGTCCGTCGGCCTCGACCTGGCTGGCTAGAGCGCATCGCGATCAATCTGAGTCATGCATTCAGCCGCCAGAGCGAGGCGGTGTTTGCCAAGCACACCGCGGTCGCTCTGGGGCTTGCGGGCGGGTGGTGGCCCAGCCGCATTTCCGGGTTCCGGGTGCCTTGCGGCCTCGCCTGCCCCGGCGGCAAGAGCCATCGTGCCGATGGACGTCGGGCGAAACATGCAATAAGGCTCATCCCCAACCATTCGGGAGGCGTCACTGACGTTCGTGTCCCGAGCCGTGTTCCGAGCCGTGGTCCGAGCGTGGGGGGGGGCGGCTGACACCGGCCGCTCCGAAGTCGAAATCCAAGACGTTTCTGTTGCCAAAGCAAAGGATGCCCAGTGACCAGTTCTCAAACCTCTGCCCTGTTGCTTGGGGCACTTGTTGCCGACGCGGCCTCTTTGGGCGTGCATTGGATCTATGAGCCTGAACGGATCGCCGAGATTGCGGCGCGGCGCGGCGGCAAAACCGCGTTCACGCCGGTGGATGCGGCGAATTACAAGGACACCAGGGCGTATTTTGCCCACGGGTTGCGGCACAACGGTCAGCTCACCCAGTATGGCGAGGTTCTGCGCCTGGCGATCCAGTCGATGAATGCCAACGGCGGTGCCTTCGATGTGGGCGCCTATCACGCTGCCTTCACGGCGCATTTCGGACCCGGAGGGACCTATCTGGGGTATATCGACCGGCCCACCCGGGCCGCCCTCGACAATATCGCGGCAGAGACGTCTCCGTCCGGTATCGATGACGATCAGAACCCAGCCGTGGCGCGGTTGCCGGCGATCTTCGCGGGTTATCACGGCAAATCGGGTTTGGCCGAGATGATCGCCACGGCGATGCAGGTGACCAATGTCAACGGCGTCGCGGCGGCCTATAGCGCTGCCTTTGCGGATGTTCTGGCGCGGGTCGCGGGGAATCAGCCGTTGGCAGAGGCGCTTTTGGCCGCCGCAGAGACTGCCGACGGCGCCATCAAGGCCGAGCTTCTGGGGGCGCTGTCGACGGCGGAGGACAATTCCACCGATTATGCCGGTTTGATGGGGCGTGCCTGCCATCTTCCGACGGCGGGGCCGATCGTGTTCCATATCCTCAAGCACAGCGACAGCTATGCCGAGGCGGTCGAGCGCAACAACCTTGCCGGGGGCGACAGCGCTGGACGGTCGATCATGATTGGCGCAGTGATGGGCTATGTGCACGGCATCGCCACGCCCTTGGGCATCCCGCTGTCCTGGGTCCTGCAACTGGAAGACGGCGCCGCGATCTGGGGCGAATGCGAGGTTCTCGCAGGGGCCTAGGCGGCACCGGCAAACGGCCCGGGTCGAAAGCGGGCCTTTGACCCACCGAACCGGCCCGCTGATGCGGGTGCCGAGCCCTCGTGTCAGACGGAGTATCGGGTGGCCCCGCGCCGACGTTCGTCCACAGGTTCGGACAGGACCAGCGCGTTGTGGGCCCGCTGGTCGCAATGCGCCCGGGGACAGATCCGGCAATTTATCCCTATTCGGGTCATCCGCTCTGCCGATATCGCGAGATCCTCGGCATAGCCGATGGCGCCGCTGTGGTCGATCGAGCATCCCATCGCCACCGACAGCCGGACATCCTGCGCAAAGCGGGTGAAGCTGGGGCGATCCACGGTGCGTGCGAAGACAAAGAACTGGCTGGAATCCGGCATCTCGACGAATTGCGGGATGATGCGGCCGGGATTGCGAAAACAGGTGTGAACCTCCAACCGTGGACAGGCGCCGCCATATTCGGCCAGGTGGAAATCGGTGGCGTTGAAGCGTTTGGTGACGTTTCCGGCCTTGTCGATGCGCAGGAAGAACAGCGGCACCCCCTGCGCTCCGCGCCGTTGCAGGGTCGTTGCCCGGTGGCAGGCCTGTTCAAAGCTGACGCCAAAGCGCGTCGCCAGATGATCGAAATCGTATTTGCTGACCCGCGCCTCTTCCAGAAAGGGCGCATAGGGCATCAGCACCGCCGCCGCGAAATAGTTGGTCAGTTCGACCCGGCAGCGCGCCAGACCATCTGCGCCCTCGATCCCGGATTCGGACAACAGGGCGTCGATCACGCCGCGCTGTTCGATCAATGCGATCACATGGGTCAGTTGAAACACCCGGTTGGGATGGTCCAGCGCCTCTGACAGGCGCACTTCGCGGCGGGTTTCGTCGTATTCCCGCAAGCTATGGGGCATGTCCGACACCGCGACCAGCCGCACGCTCAGCCCCAGCCGTGTCCGCAGCCGATCCTTCAGCGCCGCATAAATGTCATCGGTGGCAATCCTTGCGTCGTCCCAGAACGCCTCTGCCGCTGCTTCCAGTTCTTCGAAATGGTTCCTGTGGCGACGGAAAAAGTCATGCACCGTCGCTTCGGCAGAGGCCCGGATCAGCCCGCGTTCGCCATCGCCGGCGGCGGCGACGCTTTGCAACTGATCGCTGGCCGCGAGATATGCCCGGTGCAGGCGCAGAAAACAGGCGGTCAGATCGGGGCAATGGCTGAGCGCTGCGCGCAGCTGTGTCAGGTCGGGACGCTCTGCCTCGAACAGGGGATCCTGCAGCGCGGCGCGCGTATCCGCCAGTTGCGCGGTGTCATCTGCATCGGCAATGTCGCGCCAATCGACGCTGTAGACCTCGAACAGCCGCAAAAGGATCGGAACAGAGACGCTGCGCTCGTTCTTTTCCAACAGGTTGACATAGGACGTGCTGATGCCAAGCGCCTTGGCCATCTGTGCCTGGGTTTGGGCGTGTTCCACCCGCAGACGGCGCAGGCGAGGTCCGATGAAGGTTTTCATCTCCTCAGATTAGCGCAAATTTTACAAATTCACAATTTGCGCATGTTGTAAACTCTCGCATTTACAGCAGGACCCAGTTCCGTTTCCCAAATCTGGCCGCGGCGGTCATGGTCCGGCAACAAAAGCTACAAGGACGATCCCCATGCGCAGCGGCGACACCCATCGTTTCATCCCCGGCCGGGCGAAAGTGCCGGATTCTGTGCGGCGGTCCACGACTGTGCCGATATGGGATGTACGCTGCGGGATCTGCGTTGCGGAACCGGCGCTGGCCACGGGGCCGGGGCGGACAGGCGCGGCATGAGCCTGGCCGAAACGTTCGAGGGGCCGATGCGGACACGCGACATGGACGCCTATCTGGGGCGGACTCAGACCACTTGGGGCGAACTGACGCCCAATCTCGCCGGGATGCTGGAGGCGGCGGTCGCGCATGACCTGTCGATGGAACGCGACCTGCGGCCGGGGGAGCCTTTGCCGGAGCTGTGGCACTGGGCCGCCTTCCCCGAATACGTGCCGCAATCGCAGCTTGGTCCCGATGGCCATCCCGCGCTGGGCGGGTTCCTTCCCGATCTGGGCTATTCCCGGCGGATGTGGGCCGGGGGGCGGCTGGCGTTCCAGGGCGATCTGCGCATCGGCGAGCGTCTGCGCCGCACCTCGGACATCCGGTCGATCGTGAAAAAGGAGGGGGCCACGGGCCGGATGGTCTTTGTCAAGCTCCACCACCATATCGAGAATGAGACGGGCGCCTCTATCGAGGAAGACCAGGACGTCGTCTATCTCGACATTCCCGACAGCTTTCGCCCGCCCAGAAAGCTGTCATTGCCGGAGGCGGTGGATTTCGACGAACCGGTCCCCATGTCGGAGGCGCGACTGTTCCGCTTTTCCGCCGCCACGTTCAACGCCCACCGGATTCACTATGACCTGCCCTATGCCCGCGAGGTCGAGAAATATCCGGGCCTCGTGGTGCATGGGCCGATGCAGGCGATCCTGGTGATCGAAGCCGGTCGGCGCCATACCGGGCAGCGTCCCAGCAGGTTCCGGTTTCGCGGCATTCACCCATTGTTTCATGACAGCGACCTGCGCCTGTTCGGGCGGCGCGACGAGGCCAGCCGGGCCATCGCCCTGGGAACAGCCGCAAGCGCGGGGCACATTGGCCTTGAGGCCCGGATGGAGTGGGACTGATGGGTGGCGTTCTTCAAGGTATGCGGGTGGTCGAAAGCTCTGCCTTCGTGGCGGTGCCGCTGGCGGGGATGACACTGGCGCAGATGGGGGCGGATGTGATCCGGTTCGACATGCCGCAGGGCGGGATGGACCACACCCGTTGGCCGATCACGCGGGGCGGGCAAAGCCTGTTCTGGGCCGGGATGAACAAGGGCAAGCGCTCCGTCGCGCTGGATCTCAAATCCCCGCGCGGGCGCGAGATCGCGACCGAGATCATCTGCGCCCCCGGCGAGGACGCGGGCCTGTTCATCACCAATCTCGCGGTCAAAGGCTGGAACGACCACGCCACCCTGTCTGCCCGGCGCGCGGATCTGTGCTCTGTCACCCTGCGCGGTGACCGACATGGGCGTCCCGCGGTGGATTACACGGTCAACCCGGCGCTTGGCTTTCCAGAGGCGACCGGCCCGCTGGGCAGCAAGGACCCGGTCGCGCATACGCTGCCCGCCTGGGATTGCATCGCGGGCAATATGGTTGTGTCCGGCCTGCTGGCCGCCGAGCGCCACCGTCTGCGCCGGGGTGGGGGGCAGCATGTGGACCTGACCTTGAAAGACGTGGGGGCGGCCATGCTGGGCAACCTCGGGATCATCGGTGAAGTCGCCGTGAACGGGCACAGCCGCGCCAAATCCGGCAATGCGCTGTATGGCGCCTATGGGCAGGACTTTCTGTGCCGCGACGGGCAGCGGGTCATGGTGATCGGGCTGACGCTGCGGCAATGGCGCAACCTGCTGAAGGTGACCGGCACGACCGACGATATGGCGGTGTTGTCCTGGCGTCTGGGCCTCGATCTGTTCGACGAAGGCGCCCGATGGCAGGCCCGCGCCGCGATCACAGAGATCCTGGCCCCCTGGTTCGCGGCCCGCGATGTGGCGGATTTCGCGCGGGCCTTCGACACCGGCGGCGTGACCTGGTCGGTCTTTCGGAGCTTTGCGCAGGCGCTGGCGAGCGATCCGGACCTGTCCACCGACAACCCGATGTTCGCCGAGGTGCATCACCCCGGCATCGGGCGCTATCTGACGCCCGGCTCTCCGCTCGCCTTCGCGGGGGAGCCACGGCGCGCCCCCGCGCCCGCGCCGATCCTCGGCCAGCACACAGAGCAAGTTCTGGCCGACGTCGCACGCTTGCCGGATACAGAGATCGCGGCGCTGTTCGACACCGGGATCGCGCGCCAGCCCGACCGCAGCATCCAACTGGCGTCCTGACCCGGGCCAGCGCTCAAAAGCCCCAGGCCAGCGGCCCAAAGCCACGGCCGAGCGGCCAAAAGCCACGGTGCCCCCCGGCCGAAACCGGGCCGTTCACGCAGGCGTGATGGGGTGCCGCCAGCCCTACTACCTTGAAAGGCAAAGCGTGCGTTTGCTAAGCTGGAGCGGAGGGGGCGTCGCGCCATGTCGACTGTCTTTATTAGCCATTCCAGTCAGGACGACGCCCTCACTGGCGATTTCGTCGCGTGGCTGCATCAGAACGGCTTTCGCGACACCTTCGTCGATCACATGGACATTCTGGGCGGCGAAAACTGGACCGACCGGTTGCGCGATCAGGCCGCTTCGTGCCGGGTGGTGATCTGCCTGATCTCGGCAGACTGGCTGCGATCCTCGGATTGCTACAACGAGTTTCAGGCCGCTTGGTACATGGGCAAAAGCATACTGCCGCTGTTCCTGCTGGACATGCACAATCCCGGCGATCCCGATATCGCCCGGCGCCTGTCCCGGGTTCTGACAGAGACGCAGGGCATCGACCTGCGCAGCGCCCTGACCGGGGATCGGCGGCTGGACCTGTTGCAGGATATTGCCACCGCCGATCTGGTCGCGCGCAGTCTGCGGGCCGTCGGGGCGCATTCGGACATCGGGCTGGACCCAACCGCATTCGCCATCGATTCCATCGCGCGGCCGACGCCATTTCCGGGGCTGGTCTCTTTTGGCGACACCGACGCGGATGCCGCGATCTTCTTTGGCCGCTCGCGCGAGATTGCCGAGGTGATCGAGGAGCTGCGCTCGATGCGGGCCAATGCCGACCGGCGCCCGCTGGTGATCCTTGGGGTGTCGGGTGCGGGCAAATCCTCTGTGCTGAAGGCCGGGATCCTGCCACGGCTGCGGCGCGAATCGCAGGCCTGGCTGCCGCTGCGGATCTTTCGCCCGGGGATCGACCCCCTGGGCAGTTTCGCCGAAGCAATCTCGCGCACCCTTGCGGATCTGGGAGAGGTCGAGCCGCCCGGCCAGATCCGCAGCGCCCTGGACGCCGCCCTGTCAAGCAGCCCCGATCCGTCCGCAGAGGCCGAGGGCGACGCGCCGGAGACCCCGATCTCTGCCTATCTGGACAAGCTCTGCGCCCGGCTGCGCGCGGCGGCAGGGGCGCCGGGGGTCACGATCCTGATCAGCGTCGATCAGGCCGAGGAACTCTTGCGCTCTGACAGTCGGGCCTCGCTACTACTGAGCGCCTGTCTGGCCGCTGCGATGGCCGGTCGGCGCGGCTGGCTGATCGCCTTCACGATCCGCACGGACCGGTTTCCCGACCTTCAGGGGCATCCCAGCTTTCGCAACCTCAAGGCGCGGGGCTACGATCTGCGGCAATTGCCGGCTTTTCGCTTCAGCGACGTGATCGAGGGGCCCGCCGCGCGCTACGGCGTCACCCTCGCGCCGGATCTGGTGGATGCCTTCATGGAGGACGCGCCGGAACGCGACGCGCTGCCCCTGCTGGCCTTTGCGCTGCAACGTCTGTGGGAACAGTTCAGCGTCTCGCGAGTTCTGCGGCTGGAGGATTACACAGCACTGGGCCGCATGTCGGGGCTGATCAGCGATGCGGCGGAGCGGGCGCTGGCCGGGCTCGCCCCCGGCGATGGCCAGACAGAGATCCCGACGGCGGCCCAATTGCATGACAGGGCGCGGCTGGCGGAGCGGTGCTTTGTCCCCGCACTGGTCGATGTGACAGAGGCGCAGGCCGCCACCCGCCGCATCGCGCAATGGTCCGAATTCGATGCCGAGGAAAAGGCTCTGCTGCGCCAGTTCGAGGCGTGGCGCCTGATCGTCCGGCGCGGGGTGGGCGAGGATGCAACGGTCGAGGTGGCGCACGAGGCGCTGTTTCGCGAATGGCCCCGGATGCGCGACTGGCTGGAGCCAGAGATCCATCGCATCGCCGTGTTGCGCGGCACCGTCGATGCGGCCCGGCAATGGGATCTGGCGGGGCGCCCCGCGGTGCTGCTCAACCACCGGGGGCCGCGTCTGGCCGATGCCCGCGCCCTGCTGGAGGATGGGCGTTACGGCGAACGGCTCGGGGCCGTCGAACGCGCCTATCTTGCGCGCTGCGCCGGCCTGCGCCGCCGCGCCTCGCTGACCTTTGCCGGCGCCGCTTTCGTGGCGGTTGCGGCCATCGGTCTTGGGATTTGGTCCTATCTTCAGTCCGAGCGTCGGATGATCGCCGAGCGCGAGGCGACTTTTGCCGCGCGGGTCGCAGATGCCACTGGCGTTGGCGACATCAGCACGCTGGAAAGCTTTACGCATTACATTCTGAACGATCCCTATGCCGTGTCCCGCGCAGACCGTTTCGACATCTTGCGCGAGGTGCTGGCCGAAGCGGTCGCGGCGGTGCACCCGGAATATGCGATCGCCGAATATGCGCTGGACGCGGTCGACCTGCCCGACCAAGCCGCCTTCGAGCTGGAGTATTCGGCCGAGCGGGTCATGTATGCCGATTTGTTTCCGGTGCTGTGGCGGCCCTATGCCCTGTCGTTGTCCCGAACCTGGGGCCTGCCCGCGCCCGAACATATCCATCTGGTCGAGAACCCGGATTTCCCCCCCGGTCGTGTCATCATCCGCCGGTCCGGTCAGGTGGTCTTCGATGCCGTCCTGCCCGCGACCGATACGCGGCACATGCTGGACGTGGCCGCGCTGGACCGCGCCGATCTGCGCGCCTTCTTTGAGGCGAACACGCCCGCCTTCACATCCGCCGAAGGGATCGCGCCGGGGTCCGGCTATTACTATGTGCCCGATTGGAGCGTTCCGATCTGGAACGCGGGCCGGGACCGGAATGCCGACAGCCGGGTGATCCCGCCGGGCGCGGATTTCGCTCTGATTCTCTCCAACCTCTTTCTCGCGCAGCCCGGGATCGTGATCGACGATCTGGCGGTGGAGCAGTTCTTTCGGCTGGTGCCGTCCGCCCTGGACGTAAGCGTCGCGGAATATCGCGCGATCCGGGGTGAGCGGGTCAAGGAGGATCTGCTGGCATGGCTCCAGGCCGGGTATCCTTTGGGCGATATCCTGTTCAGCCTGGGCACGCTGGCCAGCCTCGGTCCGGACGGGGCAGAGATTGACATGACCGCCGTACACGATGCGGGCAAGGTCGGCGCCGATCCCTATATGCACGGGCCCGTTCTGGGGGCGGATTATTGGGCCAACAGGCGACAGAATGCCGGAACCGCCCGCGACACCGGCGGCGCGCGGATCAAAAGCGCCGGTGCCAAGAAGCCCGGTGTCCCGGTGGGCGTCCCGGATGTCGTCCTGTCGGATGCGGCGATCGCGCTGCGCCGGCAGGTGCTGGACGACAGTTTCCGGCATTTCGATCTGCCTGATGCGCCGATCCGGATTGTCGTGGCTCCGCCGTCGCCAGACCAACCGCGCACGGACTGGCCCGCGGCGGCGCAGGCGCTGTTGGGCGACAACGGGCTGCGAATGTCGGCGGCGTTCGCCCGCGCGCGCGAAGAGGCCCAGGCCGCCCTGTTCCGCCAGACCGGATTGCTGACGCTCGACATCGCGATTCGCCGCGACACCGCGCTCGCTCCCGGTGAGGTGGCGGTAGAGTTTCTGGATTCGTTAATCCGGCGTCCCATCCCGCTTGACACCAATGCGCCAGAAGCGATCCTGGACCTGATCCTTGCCGCCATCGTGGCAGAGGTCGAACCGCATCCCAACCGGTTCGTCTTTGCCCATAGCATCGCGGGATATCTGGAGGCCGCATCGGGCGCGCGCCGCGAATGGGCGCAGGCCACCTTTGCCCAGACCGATCTAATGCAACTCGTCGCGGGCCTGATCCAGCACGAAACGCTGCGGCCCGAGATGGTGGCAACCCGGGGCGGCACCTCGTTGCTGCTGCATTTCGACTGGCTGCTGGGCGGGCTGGTCTATTCGGTGGCCACGGGGAGCAATGCCGACGGGCGCGCGCATCTTGACCTGTGGCGCGATCTTGCCGGGCCGCCGCTGCCCCTTGTCGACCCCGACCCAGAGATTGCCGGGCAGATCGACCTTGGCATCTCCCTGCTGATCGCAGACGATATGATCGGCGCCTCTGCCGCGTTTGCCGAAGCCGCCGGGCAGGACCCCGACGCGGCGAGGGCGGTGTTTCTGTCCCAGTATCACGACGCCGCCCCGAAGCTTCTGTTCGGGCGCATCGACGCGGAATGCGCGCATCCGACCCGCCCGAGCCTTGGCGTGATCGAAGCGCGGCAACTGGCTTTTCTGCTGGGATCCTTCGGGCCGGACCAGCCATCGGCCATCTCTGACGCCGAGCGGGTGCATTATGAGCTTTGCCTGCTGGGCGCGCAGGATCAGCGCGATGAGGTCACGTGGCTGGATGCCGCTTTGGGGTTTGCCGCCGATCTTGGCAATACCGACGATCTGACGCCGGATCAGGCCATCTGGCTGGGGCGCAACATCTGGCGTCTGCAGGACCCTTTGCGCGACAACAAGGGCGTGCTGCCGGTCGGGCGGCGCTTTTTGCTGAGCGGGTTTGAGCGGATCGACGACCCGCAAGAGCTGGTCACAATCACGTTGCAGGTGTCGGATGATTGCCGCTCTCGCCTGGACCTGCGCCCCTGTATGCGCCGCGTTATGGAGATCGCCGAGGAAACCGGCAAACCCATTGTCGGTCTGGACGCGTCAGAGATCCTTGCAAGCTCGATCTACCCAAGGGATCACCGGCGGGCAGAAACGCTGATCGACCTGTTTCAGGCGACCTACGGGATGGAGCCAACGCTCTTTGGCGCCGAATATGCCAGCCAGTACCGGGCCTATCTGAATTTCATTCGCGGGTTGCTGCATTTCTCGCGCGGGGCGCCGGGCTCGGACGATTGGAAGCTCGCGCGCAAGCACCTGATGCTTGCAAAGGAACATGACGTCTTCCGGTTCTCTGTGCTGCCGACCCTGTCGCGGGTGCTGACCAGCCTGGACGGCTTCGAGGCGGCAGAGGATCTGGCAACCAAGGCGCTGGTGTCGTCGGCCTTCATGAATGTGAATGCGACCGACCTGGCCAATCTGGTGTCGCTGCGGTTCTTTCTGGCGGTCGAGGCGGGGCATGGCGAAGATTTCCTGGACGATATCGTGGCCTTGCCGGAAACGACCGGCTGCACCGACGGATTCGGCCCCAATTGCGTCGCCAGCTGGTTGTGGCGCGCCACGGGGCAGGTGGTCTATCGCTATGCCGATTGGCAGACGGTGGCGCGCATTGTGACCAGCAAGGTGGATCATCCCTATTCCACCCTGATCGCCCTGATGCTGAACGCGCAAGGGGGCGAGGTGGCTGGCTCCGGCGCCCTGCTGCGGCGCAACTGGGACCGGGTCGATCCGACTCTGTGGGGCCGCCGGATCGAGCTGGAGGACGAAGGCGTCTGGCGCGAAATCCTGCTGGGCTATGCGGTTGGCGAAGTGGTCGATGGCTACCGGCCCGGTGAATTGCTGGAGATCTTGCAGGACCCGGCGGCCTTTGCGGATCATGGCCTGTCGCGAATCGGAATGCACCGCGAGGAAATGCTGACCGAAGCGTTGTTCTATTCCGCCATGCTCGAAATCGCCCAAGGCCGCGCGGCAGCGGGCAAGGATCTGCTGCGGCGCACCCGGGCTCTGGGCTATTGGCAGGCACTGGAATACAGCTTTGCGCAGCAGTTCCTTTTGCAGATGGGCGAGGCGCCCGTGGAATAGGCGGCGCGCTGCAACTGCCTGTTTTCAGCGCCGGTCGCCCGCGCTAGACTGCCTCAGGTTCACGTGTCGGAGGTTAGATTTTGGCCACGATCCTGCTATGCCACGGTGCGTGGTCTGCCGCCTGGGCCTGGCGCAAGCTGCGGTCGCTAATGGTGGCGGCGGGCCATGATTTTCACGCCCCAAGCTACACCGGACTGGGCGAACGCGCGCATCTGTCCCATCCCGGCCTGACCCTGTCGGACCATGTGGCGGACATACAGGGCATTCTGCGGGCCGAGGAAATGTCCGACGTGGTGTTGCTGGGTCATTCCTATGGCGGCATGGTCGCAACCGCCGTCGCCGCTCTGGCGCCGGGGCGGGTGGCGCGAGTGATCTACCTTGATGCCTTCGTGCCCCGGTCCGGGCAGTCGCTGTTCGACCTGATCCCCGCCAAGCAGAGCGCGCGCATGATCACAGAGGCGGCGAAAGACGGGGCGGGGTTGCGGGTGCCGCCGAACCCGCCGCCGCCGGACACATCGGCCGAGGATTCCGTCTGGATCGCGCGCCAGCGGCAACCCATGCCGGTCGGATGCTTCAGCGAAAAGCTGTGGATGGAGACAGAGCCGACCTGCCCGCGCCACTACATCTACTGCACGCGGACGGCGCCGGGCGACATCTTTGGCCAGTTCGCGGAACGGGCCCGGTCAGAGCCGGGCTGGAGCTGCGACGATCTTGATGCCAGCCACAGCCCGGCTGTCACCGCCCCGGATGCGCTGATGGCTATGGTCAACCGGCTGATCGGACCCGCGTAGCGGCCTCTGACGCTGCCCAGGTGCGCGGGTGGAGGATCTGAAACGGCGCTAGACCGTCCGCCATTCCCCGCGCGCGGCAGATTGCTGGATACGTTCGACCAGGGTCTGGATCCGCAGCCCGGCGCGAAAGTTGAACGGTTCGGGGCGGGTTCCGGCAATCGCCTGAACATAGCCCGCGACCTCGATCGTCTTGAGGTCGTTGAACCCGATCTGATGCCCCGGCGCGACGCAAAACAGCCCATAGGGGGCGTGATCTGGCGCCGCCTCGATCCGGCGAAAGCCCTGGCGACCCCTGCGGTCGGAGGTGTCGAAATAGTTCAGCACGTTGAAATGCTCCTGACTGAACGCCAGCGCGCCCTTGCTGCCATAGACCTCGAAATCATGCTGCATCTTGCGGCCCGTGGCGATCCAGTTGCCCTCGATCGACCCAGAGGCGCCGTTTTCGAACCGTAGAAAGGCGCGCCCGATGTCATCGACCTGCACCGGCTTGCGCCCGCCCAGCCCGTCGGGGCGCTCGGCGATCATGGTCGCGCAATCGCCCATCACCCGGGTGATCGGGCCGCACAGGAACTCAGCCGTGGCCAGCGCATGGCTGCCGATATCCGCCAGGGCGCCGCCGCCGGCGGGATCGTGGCGAAAGGTCATCGGACCTTCGGCATCGGTCATGTAATCCTCGGCATGCAAACCGCGATAGCCCCGGATCTCTCCCAGCTCCCCGGCCGCGATCATGTCGCGTGCCAGAAGGAGCATGGGGTTGCACAGGTAGTTGAAGCCAACCTGGGTCCGGACACCCGCCGCCTCGGCCGCCTCCGCCATCTCGGCGGCATCCTGCGCCAGCGGCGCCAGCGGCTTTTCGCAATAGACATGTTTGCCCGCGGCGATAGCGGTCAGCGACATCTCTTTGTGCAGGGCGTTGGGCGCGGTGATCGAGACGATGTCGATCCGGGGATCCGCGACGATGGTCCGCCAATCCGCCGTGGCATGGGCAAAGCCCATACGCCGCGCCGCCGCTTCGGCCGCCTCTGGCGTGATGTCGGCGACAGTGTGCAGCTCCAGATCGTAGTCCAGCTCGAACACACGGGGGGCAGAGGTGAAGCCGAAGACATGCGCCTTGCCCATGAATCCGGTGCCGATCAGACCGATCCGCAGCTTGGGTTTGGTGGGGGCCATTCAGATGCTCTTTCGAAAGGGCGGGGGGCGCCCGGCACGGTCCATAGGCCGGATCACGCCCCGCTGGAGGTCAGCTTGCGGAACGACGCGACCGAGGCGCTGGCCGCCGCCGCGAGCAGGCGGTTATCGCCGGAGACGGTCGTCATGTTGTAGCCCCAGCCGATGCCGCGCGCGGCGTATTCCGGGGTTCCGCAATGCAGGGCTGCATATTTGCCATTGGCGCGGGCGACCTCGGCGATGCGGCGGATCGCGGCGATCATCTCTTCTTCCTCGCGGTCGAAGCCTGGGGGCAGGGCGCCGTTCGACAGCCCAAGGGTCAGGTCCGCCGGGCCCACGTACAGCCCGTCCAGACCGGGGGTGGCGGCGATCTCTTCAAGGTTGTCCATCCCCTCGCGGGTTTCGATCATCGCGAAAGCAAGCAATGCTTCATTGGCCTGCACGCCATAGCCGGGCATCGCGACAGAGACCCTAGTGGGCCCGAAAGACCGCTGCCCGAGCGGTGGATAGCGCATGTAGCTGACCAGTTCGGCGGCCTGCGCGGCGGTGCTGATCATCGGGCAGACAATACCCATGGCACCGGCGTCCAGCAGTTTCATGATGCTGCCGGGGTCCAGCCAGGGCGCCCGGGCCATCGGTGTGACGCCAGAGGCCCGCATCGCCTGGAACATCGGCAGGGCAACGGAGTAATCCAGCGCTCCGTGTTGCGAATCCACGGTGATCGAATCGTAGCCCTGGGCGGCCATGATCTCGGCTGTGAAGGGATTGCCGATGGAGCACCAGCCGTTGATCGTGGGCTTGCCGTCGGCCCACAGTGCCTTGAGCTTGTTCTGCATCGTCCTATTCCCGCCTGCGTCTTGTTCATGTCAAATGTCTTCATCGTGCCGGTAGGACAATCCGCATAGAGACCGCGTGCGGTCAAGGGTCCGTATGTCTGCGGTGGCGGATCCGAGGGGGCTTCCCTCCGATATGCGCGGCCCCGAAATGGCCTTTGCGGCCCTGCCGGGCGCGAAAACGCGGGTCAGAGGCGCTTTGCCGCCGTTTCTATGACCGCTGGACTGCGCGGGGATGCAAGGGATATGTCCATCGGGCAGCTCTGCGCGGGGGCATTTCGGACTGGGGCATGTCCGCATCCGCGGAATGCGTCGCCGGGGATCTCGTGGGCATGGACCATGGCCGCGGGGCGGCTGTCGATTGCCTGGGGTTGCCGCGTTCAGAGGTCGCCTGTCAGAAAGACCTGATGCAAATGACGCTGGGGGGCGTGGCGCGATGACCGGACTGATCCTTGTGGCAACCGATGCGGATGGCAAGATGCCCGCCAGGGTTCGTGGCCCTGACGGCGGGCTGGGGCTGGAGGATGTGCTGGCGCGGATGGCAGAGGCCGTGCGCCTGTGGCTCGCCGTGCAGGACGGGGTGGCTGTCGGCGTTGGCGGCTTCCTGACCGAAACCGATCAGACGGCCGAGATCGGCTATGGCGTCAGCCCATCTTGCCGCGGGCGGGGTCTGGCGGGGCAGCTCGTCGCCGCACTGCAGGATCAGGCACGCCGCGACGGGCTGACCTGTCTGACGGCGCGCAGTGCGACGGCCAATCCGGCCTCTGGGGCGGCGCTTGTCCGCGCGGGGTTTGACCAGACAGGCAAGGTGGACGAACCGGGCATGGGCGCGGTGCTGTTCTGGAGCTGGAACGTCGCGTGACGCCACGCGTTGTATGGAACACCCCGACCATTGGTCGGTCCGGGTGACGTTCGGTGGCGAAACGCCCGGCGGAGGATCAGGCGCGCATCCGCTCTGCCTTGGGATCGTAGAGCGGTTTCAGAGAGGCCTTGGCCGCGAACCGCTGCCCCATGACGTCGATCTCGAAGCGCGAGGCAAGAAGCGCGTCGGCGCTTTCGCCCTTGCAGGGGACATAGCCCAGCCCAACCGCCGCCCCCAGATGGTGGCCATAGGCGCCAGAGGACAGATGGCCTACGATCTCGCCATCCCGCAGGATCGGTTCGTGGTGGTACAGCAGCGGCTCCGGGTCCGTCAGCAGGAATTGCACCAGACGCTGATCCAGACCGGCCTCGCGCTTGGCCTCCACCGCCGCGCGGCCCACGAAATCGGTCTTGGTCCTGGAGACGGCAAAGCCCAGCCCGGCCTCCAGCACATGATCCTCGCAAGAGATGTCATGCCCAAAATGGCGAAAGCCTTTCTCCAGCCGGGCGCAATCCATCATGTGCAGACCGCATAGGGTCAGGCCGACCTCCGCCCCCGCCTCGGTCAGGGTTTCGAAGGCATGGGCGGCCATGTCGGCGCTGACATACAGCTCCCACCCCAGCTCGCCCACATAGGACACCCGATGCGCCCGGGCGAGGCCCAGCCCAAGCTCAATCTCGCGCGCCATGCCAAATGGCAGCGCCGCCGTCGACAGATCGTCGGGCGACACCAGCGCCATCAGTTCGCGCGCGCGGGGCCCCATGACGGCCAGCACCGCCTCGCCCGCAGTCACGTCGGTGACGGTGCACTGCGCGTCGCCCAGATGCCGCCGGATCCAGGTTTCATCCGCAAGCCGGGTCGCGGCGGGGGTGACCACCAGATACGCGGTGTCCGACAGCCGGGTGACGGTCACATCCGCCTCTATCCCGCCGCGATCGTTGAGGAACTGGGTATAGACGATCCGCCCCGTGGGCACATCCACATCCGCGCCGCAGATCCGGTTCAGCAAGACGCAGGCATCGCGCCCCTCGACCCGCAGCTTGCCGAAGGACGACATGTCATACATTCCCACTCCTTCGCGGATGGCGCGATGTTCGGCGGCGACATTGTCGAAGAACACCTGCCGCTGCCAGGAATAGGCATAGGCCGCCTCTTGCCCCGGGCGCGCGAACCAATTGGCCCGCTCCCACCCGGCCGTTTCTCCGAACACGGCGCCCCGGCTGGCCAGATGCTGATGCAGCGGAGACCGGCGGATGCCGCGCGCCGTCGCCTTTTGCCGATAGGGGAAGTGATCGGCATATAGCAGCCCCAGCGCTTCGGTCACACGCTCTTTCAGATAGCGGCGGTTGCCTTGGAACGGCTGCATCCGCGCGATATCCACGTCGCCCAGATCGAAGGGCGGGCGGCCATGCGCCATCCATTCGGCCAAAGCCATCCCGGCCCCGCCGGCGGACTGGATGCCGATGGAGTTGAACCCGGCGGCGACCCAGACATTCTCCATCTCCGGGGCGCGGCCAAGGTGATAGGCGTCGTCGGGCGTAAAGCTCTCTGGACCGTTGAAGAAGGTGTGGATGCCCGCCGTGGCCAGCATCGGCATCCGGTTGACGGCCGCCTCGAGGATCGGTTCGAAATGGTCGAAATCCTCGGGAAGCTGATCGAATTCAAAGCTGTCGGGAATGCCGTCCATGCCCCAGGGCTTGGCGACAGGCTCGAACGCGCCAAGCATGATCTTGCCCGCGTCCTCTTTGTAATAGGCACATTCATCGGGCACCCGCAGAACCGGCAGCGCGCCCAGACCGGGGATCGGTTCCGAGACGATGTAGAAATGCTCACAGGCGTGCAGCGGCACGTTGACCCCGGCCATCCGGCCGACCTGATGGCCCCACATGCCCGCGCAATTGACCACCATATCGCAGGCGATGTGACCCGTCACGCCATCCTCGGCCGTCCAGTCGACCCCGGTGACCCGGCGTCCCTCGCGGCGAATCGCTGTGACGGCGGTGCCCTCATGCACCCGGGCACCGTCCATCCGGGCGCCGCGCGCCAGCGCCAGCGCGATGTTGGCCGGATCACCCTGACCGTCCCGCGCCAGATAGACCCCGGCCACCACCCCGTCACAATTCAGATGCGGGTATCGGCTGGTTATGTCGTCTGGCCCGATCTCTTCGATGTCGACGCCAAAGCCGCGGGCCATCGCCGCCTGACGCAGGATCTCTTCCCGCCGTTCCGAGGTAAGCGCCACCGTGATCGACCCGTTGCGGCGCAGCCCGGTTGCGATGCCCGTCTCGGCCTCCAGTCTGCCATAGAGTTCGGCGCTGTAGTGGGCGAGCCGGGTCATGTTCTTGCTGGCACGCAGCTGCCCGATCAGACCGGCCGCATGCCATGTGGTGCCCGAGGTCAGGCGCTTGCGTTCCAGCAAGACGACGTCCTGCCACCCCATCTTTGCCAGATGATAGGCGACCGAACAGCCAATGACTCCGCCGCCAATGATAACGACCTGCGCCCGTTCCAAGGGTTGTGCCACGTCTGCCCCTTCCACTGCCTCATGTCTGGGTTATCCGGCAGCTTTGCACCCTTCGCATCTGGAAAATGCACCGGATCGGGACTTTTTCAAGCCGCGATCCGGCTGGGCCGCAACTTGCGCGGCGCCTTGCTGGCACCGGGATGGGCGCAGGCTGTGCGCCCGCGCCGGACAGCCTATTGCATTGCGCTTTCCAGCTTTTCGATCCGGGCGGTCAGTTCGCTGCTTTGGGCGATCAGGCGCGCTCGCAGAGCCGCGTTTTCCTCTGCCAGCGCCTTGATCGCGGCCAGCGCCACGCCAGAGGAATCGAGGGTGGAGATCCCGGTATCACGCTCTCCCAGCCCGAAGATGGCGTGAAAGTCCTGCGCCATCGGGCCAAGGTGGCGCGCGCCGGAGGTGTCGTTCTTGTAGGTCCAGGCAGAGACGGGCAGGGCGGTGACCTTTGCCAGAATCTCGGCAGGGTCCACCGGCACAATCGCCATCTTGGCGTTGCGGTCCGACCCTTCCGTCAGGGTGCCGGTGATGAACAGGTCGCCATCGGCTTGCAGGACGAATTCGTCGCCGGGGCCGAAGGAATTGGTCAGCTTGAAGATGGCATCGCCAGCGGCCACCCCAGCCTGGCTTTGGAAGGCCCAGAACGCTTGCGCGCCGCTGGTATCGATGAGCTGCACCGCCGCCGCGCCGTTGTTAAAGAACTCGGCGAGGAATCTGGGGGCGGCCGTTTCGTTCGTTTCTTCTACCCGCAATCGAGCAGACCCGTCGGCGCGCATGATATGCAGCGACGCGCCGGGATTGGCGCCGGCGCCCATACCGATATCGTTGTCGGCATCGATGAACAAAGCATTGGAAGACGCGCCCGGACGAATCCGCAACGGCAGTGTGGAGCCGTTGGAGGCGTCGCGGATGAAGAAATTCGTCTCGTTTCCGGCAACGTCCCAGACCTGCGGCGCGAAGCCTGAGGTGCCGTCCTGCTGCAGGCGCACGGTGGGCGAGTTGCCGGTAAGTATATGCAGGTCGGCAGCGGGGTTTGTCGTGCCCAACCCGACATCCCCATCCGATTCCACATACAAAGCCGCATACCGCGCGCCTGCTTCCACCGCAAAGACAAGATCGTTGGCGCAACCACCGTTGTCATCGCCACTGCCGCAGTCGTTAAAACCCAGATAGTTGGCGCCGCCATTGTTATTGCTGTTCGCCTGGATTTCCCAATCATTGGCTGGGAAATTGCCTGTGGAGGTGTCGGCGAATTTGATCCGGGTGTTGTTCTCTTTCAGAAGGAGCGTCGAGTCGGAAAAGACTGGAGACCCTCCGCAATCGAACCCGACGCACAAGGAATCTTCGATGACGCCATCGTTGGTTGTCAGAACCGTCGCCGCCTGTGCAGGCCCCGCCAGGGCGAACAGGCCGGCCATCATGGCAAAGCCCGCTTTGTGAATATGCAGTGAACTGAAAATCATGTGACGAACTCCTTCTTCATTGCCAACGCGCCGGACTGAACACCGCCGCTGGCAACAAGCCAACCCCTATTCGTTAACACTCTCCGCGAAAACCATAGGAGACTTCAAAAAACACCCTTCTCATAGGGTTCACGACGCGCGTTTGGGCGGTTCTTCCTGGCGGGCGCCCGGCCCATAGTGTCATTCCAGCGCGGTTTCCATGTCTTCAAGCCGTGCGGCCAGGCTGGCAGCCAACACCATCAGGTCCTCAATCCGCTTGTCTCGCGCCGCGTTTTCATGACGCAGCGCCTCGTTTTCGGTGGCCAGCGCCTTGATCGCGGCCAGCGCCACGCCGGAGGAATCGAGGGTGGAGATCCCGGTATCACGCTCTCCCAGCCCGAAGATGGCGCAGGACTTTCACGCCATCTTCGGGCTGGGAGAGCGTGATACCGGGATC
>CAYGRI010000013.1:0-947 GCA_964352155.1 uncultured Maritimibacter sp.
CGACCAGATCGAGGCGATGACGATGGCCGACAAGATCGTCGTCATGCAGGGCGGCCATATCGAACAGGTCGGCTCGCCCTTAGAGGTTTACGACACCCCCGCCAATGTTTTCGTGGCCGAATTCATCGGCTCGCCCTCGATGAATATGCTGGATGCGGTGGTGCGCCATGTGGACGGGGCGGTGGTGGCCGATGTCGCCGGGACGCGCCTGTCGCTGGCTGGACGCAGCGACCTGGAAGACGGACGCGAGATTGTCGTGGGCATCCGCCCCGAGCATCTGGTGCAGACCGACGGCGGGATCGCGGGCCGGATCTCCGTAGTCGAGCCCACGGGATCGGAGACGCATGTGATCGTCCGCGCCGGGGAGCGGGAGCTGACGGCGGTGGTGCGCGAACGCCGCGATCATCGTTCGGGGCAGGACATCACGCTGGGCGCCGCGCCCGAGGCGATCCATGTCTTCGATCGCCAGACGGGCGCGCGCATCGGATAGGGCTATCGGTTCGGCACGACCGGTCGGCGGGTCAGAGCGCTAGCCAGATCAGTGGCCAAGGAAACAGCCAAAGACACGGCCAGATAAACGGGAGGTTGATATGCTCAAGGGGATCGACGCGCGGCTGAATGCCGACGTTTTGTATGTGTTGCGGGCGATGGGGCACGGCGATGTGCTGGTGATCGCGGATACCAACTTTCCCTCCGACTCGATCTCGCGGCAGACGGTCTATGGCGACTTGCTGCGGATGGACAATCTGACTGCGGCCCAGGCGGCAGAGGCGGTGCTGTCGGTCCTGCCGCTGGACACTTTCGTCGACGACTTCGCCGCGCGGATGGAGATTGTGGACGACGCGGCCACGGTGCCGCCGGTTCAGGCCGAGGTACAGGCCGCCATCGACACCGCCGAGGGCAAGAGCCGCCCGATGATCAGCGTCGAGCGTTTCGATTTCTACGAC
>CAYGRI010000013.1:957-38872 GCA_964352155.1 uncultured Maritimibacter sp.
TTCTACGACCGCGCGCGGGACGCCTATGCCGTCATCCAGACCGGAGAGCGCCGGTTCTACGGCTGCTTCATGTTCCGCAAAGGGGTCATTCCGCCGGACGCGTGATCCTTGCGGGCTGGCTGACGGGTCGGCTCGGGGCCTTTCGTCAACCCGTCCTCGGTCCAGCAGCGCCCGGACGTGCGCACATCCGCGATCCGCGCACGATTCTCTGCCACTCGGGCGGGGTCCACATAGCCGCGCGGGTGGTCCAGATGGATCAGCGGCGCCGTGAAGCGCAAATGCCGCCCGCGCACCCCTGAATTCGCCAGGCGCACGCCGAATTCCTTGTCTTCGCCGCCGTATTTCATCGCCTCGTCAAAGCCATTCACGCCCGCGATGGCGGCGCGCTGGGCCGAAGCGTTCGACCCGCTCCAGGTCCGGCGCACGGGCGACAGGGTTTCCAGCGCCGAAAGCACCGGGCGGGGCAGGGGCATGGCCTTGAGCCAGGTGGTCAGCCGGTCGAGGGCCTTGTGCCGCCGCAGCCAGCCGATGCCGAAGACCTCGCCCGACAGAACCTGCGCCTCGGTCACGGCGGCGGTCGCGGCGGGGCCAAGGCGGATCAGGCTGCCGCAGCAAAAGCGCCCCTCTCGGGCCAGTTCCAGATGGCGGGCGACGAAGCCGGGATGCATCAGGCAATCGCCATCGGTGAAGATCAGCCAATCCGCGTCCGATCCGGCCACCGCCTTGTTCAGAATGCGGTTTTTCTCAAACCCGCGATCCTCGTGCCAGACATGGCGCAGCGGCGGGTCGGGGTATTCCTTGGCAAAGGCGCGCAGCATGTCGCGGGTTTCCGGGCCAGAGCCGTCATCCGCAATGCAGATGCTGTCGGGGCGCCTGCGCTGCCCCAGCACCGACAGCAGCGTCAGGCGGAGCGATTGTGGTGCGTTATATGTCGAGATGATCAGCTCTGTCCGCATGGCTTTGCTCCGTTGCGAATGCGGCCTATCCGGTCCTGATAGGAAACGCAAAACCGATCCGTCGCAGCGGCGCCGATTTGGCTGTTTCGCACAAGGCGTGGCCGCCAAAGCCCGGACAAAACCCGCTGCCAGCAGGCCAAACGCAACGGCTTGGACAGGGGCGCGCGCGATCTAAGGCACCGCCTGTCGGTTGCGGTTTCTCCGCCAAGGTCCGTCCGGCGACATGGCCCAACGGCCGCGTTGCGCCGCTGCCCGGACCCAGCCGGGGCCGCTCAGGTCAACCGGTCACGCGCTTCGGCGGCGCGGTACCCCTCGCGAGACGCGGCGGCGAGGATCGAGGACGACAGGGCAAGCGCCTGCCAGATCTGAGAGGAACGGGTTGCCCCAGGCACCTCCCGCACCGCGGCGCGGGCTGCCAGACGGACAGAATTTGCCACCTCCACCCGGCTGCTGGCACGCGCGGTTGCCATAACCTCAAGCAGTGCTGATCCAATCTTGTCCGCCGTCACGATCCATCCTCATTCCGTTGACTGAGGATGATCTTGGCAATTGCTTAGCTTTGCGTAAAGACTGGACACTTTTTGCAAACATCCAGCGCCAAAAAGTGACCTTTGGAACACGGCCGGTGTTGCACGCAATATGAGATGAACACCTGCTCCATCGCGTCAGCGGTGGCACAATGCCCCATGCGGCGCGTCATGTGGATGGTATCGAGCAGGTCTGTAGACAGGGCATCCGTAAGGGATGTCATCACGGTGGATGGCTGGGTCATTCTGGGTCTTCGCCTGTAGTTTCTTATTTTTTGATACTAGATCGTAGACCCCTGTTTCTTAAGAAGTCGTAAAAATTCACGCTTTGTCCACATGGGTCCACCCGCCTCGGCGGAAAAGCGCAACCCGTGGGCGCGCGCGACGCTAATCCTCCCAGCTATCTGAAATTTTGACATAAAAGCCGGCTGTCCGGCTGGTTTTCCAACGTGCCGGCGCGCGCGGGCTTGGCCTGCCGGATCTACACATGGTGGTGAACAGCGCGTGTCGCCCGTCGGGCGGTCCGTCTACATGACGGCCCGGGCTTGCAAGCCCGGCCCATACAGATCGCGACCCGGGCCATCCCCTTGCCAAGGGCGACGTCACCGCAAGGGGCGCAAGGCCCAGCCCCGCCCTGCGCCACCATGATGGACCCCGTGCTTCTTGCGGGGGGAACCGCTAGTCCAGCGAGTGTTCCAGCGCGGCCAGCCGGGCGGCCAGATCCGCGTTCTGGGCGGCAAGGACCCGTGTCAGCTCCGACAATTCCGCGATCACCGCCTTCTGGTTGATCTTCTCTGGATGCAGCGCCTTGATCGCGGCCAGCGCCACGCCGGAAGAATCGAGGGTGGAGATCCCGGTATCGCGCTCTCCCAATCCGAAAATGGCGTGAAAGTCCTGTGCCATCGGCCCAAGCGGGCGCGCGCCGGAGGTGTCGTGGTTGCAGCTCCAGGCCGACACAGGCAGGGCGGATACTATCTCTAGAATCTCCGCAGGGTCCACCGGCACAATCGCCATCTTGGCGTTGCGGTCCGACCTTTCGGTGAGGGCGCCGGTGATGAACAGGTCGCCATCGGCTTGCAGGACGAATTCGTCGCCCGGACCAAAGGAATTGGTCAGCTTGAAGGTGGCATCACCGGCCGCCGGCCCCGCCTGACTTTGAAACGCCCAATAGGACTGGCCAGCGCTGGTATCGACGATCTGCACTGCCGAGGCGCCCTTGTTCCGGAAGTCGCCGATGAACCTGGGATCCGCTGGTGTGTTGTCGCTGGAGCCGACGTCCACCAACAGCTTTCCCGATCCGCCAAGGCTTCGCACGTGCAGCAAGGCCGCCGCATTGCTCAACCCGACGCCAACGCCGATTCGTCCGACAACAAGGCCATTTTTGTTCGCGTCTGGCAGAATCCGCAACACCTGGTTGTTACCAGCGGTAACGTCACGGATAAAGAAGCCACTTTCGTTTCCGCCGACATCCCAGGTGCGCTGCGAAAAGCCATGGGTTGTGTCCTGACGAAGGCGCAGCGTCGGAGTGTTGCCATCGACGATCTCTAGCTCCTTCGCGGGATCTGTCGTTCCGATACCGATGTGCCCGGAACTCTCAACATACAGCGCGCCGCAGGGGACGCCCGCCTCGATGGCAAACACCAGGACATCTCCGCACCCGTCGGAGTTGGAGGTCGTCCCGCTATCGTTGATGCCAAAGAAATTGGCGTCGCCGTTGGCGCTGTCGTTGATCTCAATCTCCCGGTCATTTCTGGGGGGTATTGATGCACGGTCGAGCTGTCGGCGAACTTGAGCCGGATGTTGGTATTGGTCAGCACAAGCGTCGAGTCGGCAAATCCATAGCCATCGTTACACTCGGACCCGACGCAAAGCGTCGACCGAATGAGGCCGTTGTTCACGGTCAGCACGTCGTCTGCCTGCGCCGCGCCGCCAAGCACAGGAAGACCAGCCGTCAATGTCAGACCAAGACCCTAGGGAACCACACTGTTACGTCTTCTTGAAGTAAGTCCTTGAGAATGTCCGGAGCCGGTCGAAAGACATCGGGTTGAAGCCGAGATCGTTCTCGTGGCAGCGACACTTCCGTCTCGTCCGGACGCTGTCAGGTTTGCGGTTCGTAGCTCCGGTCCTGCGGGCGGTCTTCGGTTGTCGGGGCGGCATCGGAGCGGCGGATTCGCAGGTTTCGCCCGGTTGCCGTGCAGAAAGAGGCAGCATGCCGGATCACGCCATCCGCCCGCCGGGTGCTGCGGAAGCGCGCCGGGGCCTTGGTGTCGGTGCTCGCGTGGCTGTCAGGGGGTCTTTGCCCGGACGCGCCGGAACTCTGACCAGATCATCAGGACCGCGACCGCGATGGTTGTGGCGATGATGGCCGCGCTGATCGGGCGTTCCAGGAACACCATCAGATCGCCGCGTGACAGCATCAGGGAACGGCGGAAGTTCTGTTCCAGAAACGGACCGAGCACCAGGCCCAGCAGCAGCGGCGCGGGGGGAAAGCCGAACCGGCGCATCAGATAGCCTGCCACGCCAAACAGCGTCGCCAGCACCACGTCGAAGACCGAATTGCGGATCGAATAGACCCCGACGCAGATGAACACCAGGATCGCCGGATATAGCACAGTGTAGGGGATGCGCAGGATCCGGACCCACAGCCCGATCAGCGGCAGGTTCAGGAACAGCAGAATGACGTTGCCGATAAAGAAGCTGGCTACAAGCCCCCAGAACAAATCCGGGTTGTCCCGAACGAGTTGCGGGCCGGGGACGACGCCGTGGATGATCAGCGCCCCCAGCATGATCGCCACGATGGCGTCGCCTGGGATTCCAAGGCTGAGCGTCGGGACAAAGGCGGTTTGGGCGGCGGAGTTATTGGCCGATTCCGGTGCGATGACGCCTTCGATGGCGCCTTTGCCAAAACGCTCTGGCGTCTTCGAGATCCGCTTTTCCACCGCATAGGCGACAAAGGTGGACAGGGCCGCTCCGGTGCCGGGCAATATCCCCAGAACCGCGCCTATGGAGCTGCCGCGCAGGGCCGGAAAGACAGCGCCGCGCGCCTCGGCCCGCGTTGGCAGCATGTCCCGCATTCGGATCCGGCCGAAGGCGGCCTCGCGGCTGCCAATGCGCCCGACATTGGACATCACTTCGGATATCCCGAACAGCCCCGTGGTGACCACGACGAGGTTCAGGCCATCGGCCAGGGACAACATGCCAAAGGTGATCCGGTTGACGCCGGAATTCGGGTCGGTCCCCACCATCGCCAGCAGCAAGCCAAGCAGCGCCATCGCCAGCGACCGTCCCTTGGAGGCATTGCCGACCATCGCCGCCGCCAACAGCCCTAGCACGATCAGCGCGGCATATTCGGGCGAGCGGAAGCTGAGCGCGACCTTGGCCAGCAGGGGGGTGAAGGCGGCCACGATGATCAGGCCGAACATGCCGCCAAAGAAGGACGACAGCGTGGCGGTGAACAGCGCCACGCCCGCCCGTCCGGATTTGGCCAGCGGATGCCCGTCAAGGCAGGTGACAGCGGCCCCCGCAGTGCCCGGCAGGTTGAGCAGGATCGCCGCTGTCGAGCCGCCATACATCGAGCCATAGTAGATCCCGGCCAGCATGACGATGGCATCCGTCTGCGGCACGTAGAAGGTCAGCGGCAGCAGCATCCCCACCGTCGCCAGCGGGCCAAGGCCCGGCAGAACGCCGATGAACATCCCCACGCTGACCCCGAGGATGCAGTAGCCCAGTGTCGACAAGCTTAGCGCGACCGACAGGCCCAGCGAAATGTTCTCTATGAAACTCATCAGCTTACCATGTCCACAGCTCAAGGGGCAGGTTCAGGAGATAGACGAACACCACCGTGCAGAATGCGGCCATGCCGAATGCCAGGGCGACAACCTGCCACAGCCGCAGACTGCCATCGGCATTGGCGGCGAGAATGACGCAGGCAACGATGGCGGGCACCGTCCCGAAGCGGGGCATCAGGAACGCAAAGGCGAGCAGGGCGGCGCAGACAAACACAAGCACCCGGACCGGCGCGGCCTCTGCCTCGGGCATGTCCTTGTGGTTGGATCCAGCCAGCCCCTCGGCGACGATGAGCAGCCCGGACAGCACCAGCAAGGTGCCGACGATCACCGGAAAGGTCCCCGGCCCGATGTTGCGCAGCTCTCCCAGGCGGTAACTGACGCCCTCGACGATGGCGAAGGCGCCCAGACAAAACACGGCCAGCGCCGACATGGCATCCCGCCACGCCATCCCAAAGAGCCTCTTCGGCATTGCGTCTCCCCCCTCACGACCGGCGGCGCGGACCGCCCGGATCCCGCCCATGGTCGGCATCCGAATGTGAAGTGTCAATCACGTATTTGTTCGCATATAAGAACTGTTCACATATTTGTTTACAGGGGCAGGGGGCATGCGTAGGACTCCCGGGGAGAACCCAGAGGGAGGAGGAACTCTCATGAGACGTCTTGTACCGGGCCTTGGGGCCCTTGCCTGTGCTGGTCTTGTTACGATGGCGGCATCGCCCGCCGCCGCGCAGGCCTGGCCGGAGCGCGCCGTTGACATGGTCGTCGCCTATGGCGCGGGCGGCGGAACCGACACGATTGCCCGCCAATTGGCAGAGCCACTGTCCGAGGTCCTCGGGCAACCCGTGGTGATCCGCAATCAGGCCGGAGCCGGTGGCACGATTGGCGCCGCCGCCGTGTCCAACGCCGACCCCGACGGCTACACGCTGTACATGATGGCCGCGGGGCACACCGTCGCCGCCGCGATGTACAAGGACCTGCCCTATGACGCGGCGATGGATTTCGTCGGCGTGTCCGGCATCGCCACGATGCCGCTGGTTCTGATCACGCGGCCCGATTCCAAAGTTGGCTCAATCGAAGAACTGGTGGCCATGGCCCAGGCTGACCCCGAGGGGCTGACGGTCGCCTCGGTCGGGGTCGGGTCGACGCAGCAACTGACCGCCTCGCTGATCGCGTCTGTCCTTGGCATTGAGTTGCTGGAGATCCCCTATGCCACGACGCCCGAAGGGCTGGCGGGCGTGCTGTCGGGCGAGGTCGACATGATGGTCGAGGTCGCGGCCACGGTGATCGGCCAAATCTCGGCCGGGGATCTGCGGGCCATCGGCGTCACGACGCCCGACCGCTATCCGGCCCTGCCGGACGTGCACACCTTTACCGAGGCGGGCTTTGATCTGGACGTGTCGACCTGGTACGGCGTGGCGGCCCCGGCGGGCACCGATGCGGCCGTTCTGGCGGCGGCCGGGGCGGCGGTGGCCGAGGCCATGACGTCCGAGGCCTTTGAATCCTCGCTGACCGGGCGCGGCTTCATCATGGCGCCCTCTTCGCCAGAGGCTTTCACCACCAAGTTCCGCAGCGCGATCAGCGTCTGGCAGCGGATCCGCGAAGAGGCGGGCATCGCGCAGCGCTGACCTCGGCCACTTATGAAAAATCGCGCGGGCCCGGAGCGGGGTCCGCGCGTTTGACCGGTAAGATGATTATAGAGAGTATGACGATGAAACTGCTGACCATCTGTGGAAGCCTTCGGTCCGGATCCTTCAATCTGGCGATCTGCAACACCCTGCCAGAGCTGCTGCCGGAGGGCGTTTCCATCGAC
The DNA here is from genome assembly GCA_964352155.1 of uncultured Maritimibacter sp. Lineage (GTDB taxonomy): Bacteria > Pseudomonadota > Alphaproteobacteria > Rhodobacterales > Rhodobacteraceae > Psychromarinibacter. The sequence continues at coordinate 8,039 of CAYGRI010000013.1, forward strand.
CTGGCGCCCGGGTTCGGCGGATTGCCGGTCTATGATGCCGACAATCATCAGGCGAATGGTTTGCCCGCCTGGGTCACCGAGATGGGCGCAAAGATCTCCGCCGCCGACGGGGTGGTGATCGTCAGCCCGGAATACAATTACTCGGTGCCGGGCGGGCTGAAGAACGCGATTGACTGGATCTCTCGCCTGCCGGACCAGCCGTTCCGGAACAAGCCGGTGGCGCTGCAATCCGCCGCGGGCGGGATGTTGGGCGGCGCCCGGATGCAATATCATCTGCGGCAGATCATGGTGTTCCTGGAGGCAAAGGTCTTTAACAAGCCCGAGGTTTTCGTGGGCTTCGCGAAATCGAAGGTTGACGACAGCGGCACAAAGATATCCGACCCTGCGACACGGGATGTGATCCGCGCCCAGCTTGGCGCCTTCGTTGCGGAAATCGCGCCCTGACCGGGGGCGTGTTGGTGGAATTTGGCTATGACGAACGACGTGCTGACAAGTGGCGCTACGCCCTCCGGTGGCTCTGGCCTGGCGGCCTCGGGCGATGTGAAATCGGCGCTGAGGGTCATCAACATCCTTGATCTGCTGGGGCGCTGGGGCGGTGCCCGAACGCACGCCCAGATCGCCGAAGAGCTGAACATCCCCAAAAGCAGCCTGACCCAGGTTCTGGGCACGCTGGTGCGGCACGATTACCTCGCCTTCGATCCCGACACGCGGGGCTATTCCCTGGGCCGCACGATTCACGACCTGTCCTCGGGCGTCCGGTCGACCCGGCAACTGGCCGATGTGGCCGGGCCGGTGCTGGAATGGCTGACCGAGAAGACCGGCGAAAGCTCTGCCCTGAACCTGCGCGAAGGCGATGTGCACCGGGTGGCCGCCACGGTCCTGAGTTCGCAGCGGATCGTCGCCCATCTCAAGCTGGGGGACCGGGCGCCGCTGCATGCCACGTCGGGCGGGCAGACGATCCTGGCCTATCTGCCGCAAGAACGGCGCGAGGAATATCTGGCCCGCGCCCGGTTCGAGCGGTTCGCCAGGAACACCCTTATGGAGGCCCAATCGGTGCGGGACAAACTCGACCAGATCCGGTCCGACGGATTTGCGACCGTGATCGAGGAATTCACCCCAAGGATCGGAGGCATCGCGCGCCCTATCCTCGACAATCAATCCCGCCCCTTGGCGTCGCTCAGCATCACCGTGCCCACGGAACGGTTCACCCCAGAGCTCAGAACCACGGCGCTTCCGGCGCTGGACAAGGCCATCACCTCGTTGCGGCACCGCGCGCAGCTAACCTGACATCGCAAGGCCCCGGCCACGGCGCCGATCCGACATATCGAAGGAGACCCAAATGACGTCGACATCTTCCAGCGAGGCGCGTCTGAAAGACGACCGGACGACGATCCGCGATCTGGTGGAAAACTGGGTCCTGTGGCGAGATGCCGGATTCTGGGACAAGTTCCGGACGGTCTGGCATGACGACGGCCGCATGATGGCGACTTGGACGCAAGGCACCGCCGACGAATTCATCGCGATGAACAAGGCGGGCTGGGAGAAGGGCGTCAGCATTCTGCACTTTCTGGGGGGCAGCAGTATCGAGGTGTTGGGCGACCGCGCGATTTCACAGACCAAGATGACGATCTCGCAGCGCGCCGAAGTGCATGATGTGCTGGTCGACGTGGTTTGCACCGGGCGGTTCCACGATTTCTGGGAACGTCGCGACGGACGCTGGGGCCTGTGCCTGCGCCAGCCGATCTATGAGAAGGACCGGATGGATCCCGTCGACCCGGCCGCGCGGGTCGAACTGGACAAGGCGGTGCTTGGCCAGTTCGCCGAAGGTTATCGCCATCTCGCCTATCTGCAATCCTCGATCGGGTACCCCGTCAAGACCGATATGCCAGGCCTGAAGGGAGAGAAGGTCGCGGCCCTTTATGCCGTGGGCGAGACCTGGCTGGCGGGACAGCCGATCGAATGGGAATCCCACCGCTGGGGATGACGGGCTGAACAGGTCGCTTTGGGCGGGCCGCCCGGGGCTCTTGTTCTGCGCGTTTGGGGCTTGCCCCAGCCAATCCCGGCGGTCGCTGCGCCCTGCGGCGCGGGTGTGACGGGCCAGCAGCGCCGCCCTTGCCGCGGCGCGCTCGCCCGTTTCGGGGATGCCCCGGCGATCTGCGGCGCGCCAACGCGGCCAGTCATCCCGCTCTGACGTGTGGCCGATGTCAAAGGGCGCGCGCCATTGGATGACGCGGGTCTGCCTGGCCCGGACGCCGCCTTTGCGCGGGATACAGAGCTTGGCCGGCCGGCCAGAGATCACTGGGCGCTAGAAAAAGACGATATCCTCCAACGTTATGACGTCTGGCGTCACGCCTTCCAGGAACACGTCGTAGATCGTCTCCAGTTCCCAGGTGGTTAGTCCGAAGTCCGGTTGCGCGATCCGCAGCCAGACGCCTGATTGCCCATCCACCACGCCTTCCTCGGTCAGAAAGACCGTAACCTCGGGGTCATAGACCTGAAAATGCAAGACGTCGTCGTCCAGATCGAAATCCTTGATCGTGTCGAAGGTGCTGTAGCGGCTGGGGGAGTGATACAGATTGAACACGAAGGTGTCGCTGTCGGCGCCGCCATGCAGCTCGTCCGCGCCCATGCCGCCGATGATCACATCGGCGCCGCCATTGCCCTCGATCGTGTCGTCTCCGCCGGCGCCGGACAGCCGATTGCCACCGGCAGCGTGGTCGCCGATGAGCGCATCTGCATGCCCGGTCCCGGTGACATTCTCGACATTGACTAGGCTCTCTTGCCGCAGCGGGTTGTCAATGTGAAACGCCCCGCCAAAGTCGAGCAACACCGCAACGCCATGCTCAAACCCGGTGTAGCGGATTTCGTCGATGCCGTCGCCACCGTCGACCCAGTTTCCGTCGAGTTCGCCGATGATCAGGTCGTTGCCGATCCCGCCGTAGATGTCGTCCGCGCCCTCTCCGCCGACCAGATAGTCGTTGCCCGACCCGCCAATAAGGATGTCGTCGCCGCCTTCGCCGAACAGCCCGTCATTCCCGCCCTTGCCAAAGATCGTGTCGGAGAACCCGTCGCCATAGATGAAGTCCATGCCGCTCGTTCCGATGAAATGAGTGGCCCATCCCTTGTCCACCGTCACCTGTCCGGGTTTGGCATATTGATAATACGGGTTGAACTGCAACTGCGGCTGAAATTGCATCGTGCCTGATAACGAGAACATGGGACACACGCACCTTCTGTTGGTTGAGACGATGCCGATGCGTTGTTTGACCGCGGCGGCTGGTTCAATTTTTTGCGCCTGATGGGCCTTGATGTGCCGTGGCTCCGAGCGCTGTCGACGCAAGCCGGCGTGCGGCCCTGCCGAAGGGGCGGCACAGGCCCCGGACCAGGCCAACACCGCCGAGACTGGCGCTTGTCCAGAAAGCGAGGCGGCCTCAAGGCCCCATGATCCGTTCCGCTCCCGGTTTCTGCGGGGGCAGTGTCATGCGGCTGCCGGGACCGCGCGCGGGTCCCGATCCGCTGGTCCGGGGCGACCATCCTAGGGTGTGGGTCCCGTCCTGAACTTAGTGGCCAGGAGGGAGCGGCTTGACCAATCGCGATGCGGTGTTCTGATGCGGTGTTCTGCGGCCCCGGCGGTCGCGGGCGCGCGTCGCGGCGGGCCCAGGCGACGAAAAAGGGGCCGCAGGCGCTTGACGCAGGTTTGCCCGGCGCGTACATGCGCGTCAGGTCACAGACGCCCGCCGCCCGCAGACATCTCGTCCCGGTGAAGTTCTGTATCGCTTTCGATCTTCGTCATCCACGGCACTTGTCGCGCGGATGGTAATGCGGGCCCCGTCCAATCCTTGCGCGACGTCAGCCGGAAGGAGAACGGGGTCATGTCGTCCCAAACCAATTCGTTTCTTGTCGGGCCTCGTGGCCCGGTCTATGCGCGGACCGCGCTTCCGATTGTCTATGTCAGGGGGATGAACGGCCGTACTGCCGTCGCCGCCCCTCTGTTTCTGGGGCATTTCGCGGGCGCGCGGGCGCTGGCCGCCATGGGGCTGATCTATCCGCGCATCGCGGGGCTGGCCGCGCCGCTGGCGGAGGCCCTGCTGCCTGGGCTGACCGCTTTGGTGCTGGCACGCCGGTCCCGGGCGCGGTCCCTGCGCTGGGGCCTGTTCCAGCGGGCAGAGGAGGTGCGGGCCAAGGAGGTGCGGGCCAAGGAGTTGCGGGCATGACACGCGACTTGCCAACGGCTGCCCAGGCCAAAGCCCTGGCAAAGCGGCTGCGTGAAGACCGGGCCAGCGCGGGCAGCGCGATCAGCCATGCCCAGGCGCTCGAGCAGATCGCCCACCAGCACGGCTTTCGCGACTGGAACGCCCTGAGCGCCGCGATGGGCGAGCGCCCGCCGGACAGCTGGAGGCCCGGTGGGCGGGTGACGGGCCGCTATCTGTCGCAGGCCTTCACCGCGTCGGTTCTGTCGGCCATGCCGTTGCGGCCGGGTTGGGTCCGGCTTGTGCTGGATCTTGACGAGGCGGTGGATGTGGTGCGGTTCGAGAGGTTCTCGAACCTGCGCAAACGGATCCGGGTCGAGCTGGGGCCGCAGGGCCGTTCGAAAGAGCGCACCTCGGATGGGGTGCCGCAGGTGCAACTGGATCTGTGACCGCAGATCGTGCCGACGGGGCAAATCCGGCCCCCGATGTCCGTCGGGGGCCGTGGTGGGTGATCCGCTCGGCGCCGATCTCGCGCGGCGTTCGGTCAGGGCGCGGTGGGTTTCGGCCGCTTCTGCTTGCTGGTCACCCGGGTGTCCGCCCGGGCGTTCTACGGGGCGTCGCCGAGGGCGATCCGGTCGGCGAGGGCCGCGCTGCCGGGTTGCAGGGACGCCACCAGACGCGGCATCCGGCTGAGGTGCTCTGAAGTGACCTCAAGCGCGCGGGCCTCGTCGTAATCCGCCAGCGCGGCGGCCAGCGCCCTGTGCATGGTGCCCTCGTGTACCTTGTCCACGCCCACCCCGAACGACAGCATCGCCACGCGGGTCAGGTTCGCGCGCAGGTTTTCGAACACCTGGCTCAGCACCGCATTCCCCGCCGCCGCGACAATGCACTCGTGGAACCGGTGGTTCAGGTCGGCAAAGGCCAGATTGTCGCCCTCGGGGATGCGGTCATGCTCGTCGCACAGGTCGTGCAATAGCTGCGGGATCGGCCGGTGCTCGCGGCAGATCTTCCGGGCGGCGTGGCTTTCGACCATCAACCGCACATCGTACAGATCCACCAGTTCATTGGCCGAGATCGTCTTGACCATTGCGCCGCGGCGCGGGTGCAACACCAAGAAACCCTCGGCCGCCAATTGCGACAGCGCCTCGCGCACCGGGGTCCGGGACACGCCGGTCGCCTCGCAGACCACGGATTCCTCAATAAAGGCGCCGGGGGCGAAATCGCCGTGCAGAATGCCCGCGCGCAGCCCCTCATAGGCGCGCTGGCGGGCAGAGCGCCCGCGCGGGGCAGGGGGCGCCGTCTCTGTTCCGCGTTTCGACAGAATCGGTTCTGCCATCGCTCTCTCCGTCTTTCGGTTGTTTGAGATTTTTCTGGACAGACGTCACGCATTTCTCTTGTATACACCGCGTACACGGTTTTGCCAGACGTAGTTTCCAGCGACCGCGGCGAGGGGCCCAGACAAAAAGCCGGGGCAAACGGTCCGCCGCAACCAACACAAAGGATGCCGACATGAATATGATGATCCGACTTTCCGTCGCCGCCGCCCTTGCGCTTGGCGCAGGCGGCATCGCGCAGGCTGAAACGACCTGGCGGATGGCGACCAAGATGCCTGTCGACAGTCCAGAGGGCAAAGTGTTCGAGCTGTTCGCCGACCTGACGGAGGAATACACCAACGGCGAACTGAAGATTCAGGTCTTCCCGAACGAGCAGCTGGGCAAGGAAGATGCCGTGTTGGAGCAGATGCAGGCGGGGATCATCAACATCTATGCCGAAGGCTTTGGCTACATGCGCAAATGGGCGCCTGAGCTGAGCTGGATCAACCCGGCCTTCATGTTCGACGACTACGACCATTGGGTGCGGTTCATGGACACCGATCTGGTGCAGTCCTGGTTCGCCAAGGCGGCCGCGGAATCGGGCGTCGGTCCGCTGGGCAACCCGACCGCCGTGCTGCGCGGCCCCTACCGGGTGATGGTGTCCAACGCGCCCGTCGAGACGCTGGAAGACGTGGCCGGGATGAAGCTGCGGATGCATCCCAACCAGCTGGCCATCGCAACCTGGAGCCATCTGGGCGCAGAGGTCATCACGCTGCCCTGGACCGAGGTCTATCAGTCGATCCAGAAGGACATCGTGCAGGCGGTGAACTCGCCCATCGCGCTGGTCGAATCGATGCGCTTTCACGAGGTCGCGCCGCATATCACGCGCCACAACGAATACTGGCAGTCGATCGGCTTCATGATGAACATCGCTGCCTATGAGGCGCTGGACGACGAGACCAAGGCCGGATTGCTGCAGGCCTATGAAGAAGCCGCCGCCTATTCGCGCGAGGTCATGGGCGAAGTCGCCGGGGAAAGCATCGCCTCGATGGAAGCGGCCGGCACGACCTATACAGAGATCGACACCGGCCCCTTCGTGGAGCGGATGAAGAGCTTTTACGAGGATATGGCCGCCCAGGGCGAATTGCCCGAAGGGTTCCTTGACGCCGTCGAAGAGGCCCGCGCCGAATGATCGCCTGGCGCGATGTGAAACCAACGGGGGCGCTGCAAAGCGCCCTTCTTTTGGCCGACCGGCTGACCTGGGGGTTGGGCGGGGTGTTCGTGTGGATCTGCAATGCCTGCCTGCTGGTCATGCTGGGGTTGACCACCGTCACCATTGTCGGGCGGCCGCTGGGCTTTTCGGCCTATTGGATCTGGCCCTGGACGATGGTGTTCTTCGTCTGGCTGTCGTTCTTCGGATTTTTCGCCGTCTTCGTACGGCTCAAGGATGTGCGCGTCGATTTCGTCGCCGGCCTGTTCGGCGCGCGTGGCATGGCGGTGACGCGTCTGGTGACCGATGCCGCCGCTTTGGCCGTCTGCGGGGTGATCTTGCAGCAGATCCCGACGGTGCTGGCCACCTCGCGCGGGTTTGTTGATGGGGCGATCCTGCCTGGCGGCGAAGAGCTGTTCCGCCAGGCGCTGTCGGTCCCGCTGTTCTTTTCCGCCGGGTTGATCGTGATCTCGGCGCTGGTGGACCTGGCCAAGATGGCCGCCGGCCTGCCCGAGAACGTGACCAATCACGCCGAGCCGAATATCGAGACCTGACATGATGGCCTGGACCCTTTTCGGCAGCTTCATCCTGATGATCCTGCTGCGCGTGCCGATCTCCATCGCGGTCGGGGCGGCGACGCTGATCACCTTCCTGACCTCGGACTTTTCGGGCTTTCTGCAGATCATCCCGCAGCAGATGCTGGAGGGTGTGAACAAGGCTTCGCTGACTGCGGTGCCGTTCTTTATCATGGCTGGCAACCTGATGAATGTGACCGGCGTGACCGTGCGCATCTTTGCCTTTGCCAACGCGCTGGTGGGGCATCTGAAGGCGGGGCTGGCGCAGGTAAACATCCTGTCGTCGATGATCTTCGCCGGGATCTCTGGCGCCGCTGTGGCCGATTGCGCGGGGCTGGGCGCCATCGAGATCAAGGCCATGCGCGAGAATGGCTACAAGCCCGAATTCGCCGCCGCGATCACCGTGGCGTCGTCGGTGATCGGGCCGCTGATCCCGCCCTCGATCGGGCTGGTGCTGTATGCCTTCCTTGCCCAGCAATCCATCGAGCGGATGTTCCTCGCCGGTCTTGTGCCGGGTCTGCTGGTGGGGGGCGCGCTGATGATATATGTCCGCGTCGTGGCGCAGTTCCGCAATTTCCCGACCCAGCCAAAGGCAAGCGTGCAACAGGTTGCGGGCACCGCCAAGCACGGCTTTTTGGCCCTTGTGGCGCCGGGGATCATCCTGTCGGCGATCTTCTTTGGCTATGTCACCGCGACCGAGGCCGGCGTGCTGGCCTGCCTCTATTGCATCGCCATCGGCATCTGGTACCGCGAACTGACGCTGAAGAAGTTCTTCGAGGCGCTGACCGACAGCGCGATGATGACCGCCGTGATCATGATCATAATCTCGTTTTCCATCGCCATGGGCTGGCTGCTGGCGATTGAACAGGCGCCGCAGAAGATGGCTGAATGGACCTTTGCCCTGACCGAGGACAAGAACGTCTTTCTGGGGCTGCTGCTGGTCTTCGTGATCGTGATCGGCTGCGTGGTCGAAGGGGTTCCGGCCAAGCTGATCCTGGTGCCCACGCTGTTGCCGGTGATCGACGCCTATGGCATCGACCGGGTGCATTTCGGCGTGTTCCTGCAATTGGGTCTGCTGATCGGCATCGCCACCCCGCCCATGGGCATCGGGCTTTACATCGTGTCCGAAGTGGGCCGGGTGAAGTTCGAAAAGGTCACCCTGGCCGTGCTGCCGATGCTGATCCCGCTGATCGGCGTGCTGATCCTGCTGACCTATGTGCCTGCAACCGTGACTTTCCTGCCCGATCTGATCCTGGGCCCAGAATGAGGACGACATGAGCAACCTTGTCTATAAACTGAACCCGATGCCCGCCCCGATCCCGCAGGACAAGCTGGACCGGCTGGCCAAGCTGGAAACGGCCACCATTGGACATTTCTACCATTATGGGTTCGTCACGCCCGCGATCCAGCCGGTGCTGCCGGGCAAAGCCGTGGCGGCCACGGTCGCGACGCTGGCGATTCCGGGGCTGGATTCGACGCTGCTGCACCATTGTCTGGCGCAGACCGGGCCGGGCTATTTCGTGGCCGTCGACCGGTTGGGCGATACGAAATACGCCTGCTGGGGCGGCGGCGTGACGCGGATGGCCGCGCTGATGAAGCTGGAGGGCGCCTGTATCGACGGCCCCCATACCGACACCGCCGAGGTCAAGGAGCAGGGCTTTGCCATGTGGTCGCGCGGGCCGTCTCCGGTTACCACGCGGCTGTATGACACCGGCGGCGGCTTTAACGTGCCGGTCTGCATCGGCGGGGCCGCGGTGCTGCCGGGCTATGCGGTTCTGGCCGACGAGTCTGGCGTTCTGTTCATCGCGCCCGAGGATCTGGACGAGGTCATCGCGGTCGCCGAAGAGAAGACCGAAAAGGGCCGGATCGGCGAGGCCAAGATCACCGAAGGCACGCTTTTGGGCGAGATGTCGGGCGCCTCTGCCATGGTGCGGGCGCGGACCGGGGCATGAGCGTCGCGCTTTATGTTCCCGACGCGGATGGCCAGGCCTTCTGGGTCGAGCTGATGCGGAGGCTGCTGCCCGGCTGGACTGTCACCGATTTCGAAGGCGCCGACCCGGACACGGTGGAATATGCGGTGGTCTGGCGCCCGCGCTCTGGCGATATGGCGCGGTTTGGCAACCTCAAGGCCATCGTCTCTATCGGGGCCGGGATCGACCATGTGCTGGCGGATGAGGCGCTGCCCGCGGGCGTGCCGATCATCCGCACGGTGGGGCAGGATCTGACCCAGCGGATGCAGGAATATGTGGCGTTGCATGTGCTGCGCCACCACCGCGACATGCCGCGCCAGTTGCAGGCCGAGGCAGAGCGGGACTGGCATTCGATCGTGGTGCCGGTGGCGCCGAACCGCATCGTCGGGGTGATGGGGCTGGGCAACCTGGGCGCCGCCGCCGCCCGCGTCCTGAGCCAGATCGGGTTTTCCACCCGTGGCTGGTCGAAATCCCCCAAGGCGCTGGACGGGATCGCAACCTTTCACGGCGACGACGGGCTGGCGCCGTTTCTGGACGGTTGCGAGATCTTGGTGAACCTGCTGCCCCTGACCGATGCCACCATGGGGATCCTGAACGCATCCCTGTTCAACCGATTGCCCCGGGGCGCCTGCGTGATCAACTGCGCCCGTGGCCCGCATCTGGTGGATGAGGATCTGCTGGCGGCGCTGGAGACGGGGCAGATTAAACAGGCCACGCTGGACGTGTTCCATCAGGAACCGCTTCCGGCTGAGCATCCGTTCTGGGCCCATCCCGCGATCACGGTCACGCCCCACATCGCCTCGCGCATCGACGCCGAGACGGGCGGGCGGCTGATCGCCGAGAACCTCAAGATCTTCGCCCAGACGGGGGCCTGCCCGGATGTCGCCGACGCTGTGCGCGGCTACTGAAGGGCGGCGGCGCGCGTGGCCTTTCGCCCTGAAAACAAGGGGGCCAAAGTGGCCCTTGCGGGCGTTCTGGCGGCAGGGCGGGTCCTTGGCCCTTCAGGCGCTTGCTCGAACGGCGCCGAAAATATGATTCGAAAAGGACACAGTTTGCAATAAGTAAGGAGGGTCGGGGGAAATCCCTTGGCTCGGACCCGGGCTTGGTGCCTTCTGGATCTGCAAGAAGGGGATCTGGTCCGACGCTGGGCGGACCGGTGCCTTACGAGGTAAACTAATGAAAGCGCTAGAATTTGTGAAGGCAGCCACGTTCTGCCTGGACTCGCTGAAAGCGAGCGGCCTCGAATTGGAGGAACTGACGGATTTCGACGCCGTGGAGCAGTTGATCGAGGATATGGAGAAACCGTATCTCACACCGATCCTGGCCCCGAACAACAACGATTTCACCGAAGAGACCGCGTTTTGGCTGGCGGCATGGGACGGGACGGAACCTGTCATACTCATCGGCGCCAAGCTGGAGGTTCTGGACAGGGAACCGGTGGACAAATACTGGATCCGGACCTCGCGCCGGCATTACCCGTCCAGCACCGGCGAAACCCTAAGCGCGGTGGCCCCTCAGGCGGCGCAAGAGCTATACGGGCGTCTGGCCTATATCGGCGATCTATACGTGCGCCCGCAGAACCGGGGGTCGTTGGCGGTGCTGGAAAAGTTCATGCTGATGGCCCAATTGCTGGTGGCGATGCGCTGGGATCCGGACTTTACCTATGCCTTTATGCGCGACCGGGACGTGCGGCTGGGATTTGCCAATCGCTACGGCTTTACCAAGCATCTGCCCAGCGTGCGGGAATGGTCGGACCCGCCGATGGGCCGCAGCAACTCGGAATGGCTTGTGACCGTGTCCCGCAGCGACCGCGATCACGTGATCCAGAGTTTCGTCCAATCAACCAATGAGCTGCGAATAGTTGAGAACAAGGGCGTCCCCCCGCGGGTCGCGAACGGGTAGCAACAGGCGCTTGTAGCGCGCGTGGACGTTCTCGTTGCGCTCTGGCAGAAACAGCTGGATCTGTTCGATGCTCAGGACCGGATGCCCGGACAGCGCCTCCAGATGGGCGCTGGCGATTCGTGCGGTTTGGACCGTCTCCAGCCTGGGCAACAGATTGCGAAGGTGGTCTTCGTTGTGAAGGCTGAACTTTCGGGATACCAGGCTGTCGCTTCCGATGCGCACCGGGACGGGCATTGACGCATCGCTGGGCGGCGGGGCGAACAGGTCGACCTTGTCGCGGAGGGTGTCGAAATCCTCCAGCAGGCCGCCGCGCAGATACCACCATTCGATCACTTCGTCGATCGTGGGATTGATACCCCGATCAGAGACGACGTCACGCGCGCGCTTTGCCGCCGCGGCAATCAGCATCTCTGCAAAGTCGTTTATGTCCTGTCCGTCGACAGAGACGTGCCTGCGCATGGGGGCAGGCGCGCAATCGACAAGCTCCGCCAGTTCTATTCCCAGGACATTGCAGATTTCGATGACTGTACTAAGGCCGGGGTCGTTCCGGTTCCGAACCATGCTGGAAATATAGGTCTCACCCCGGCCGATACGGACCGACAATTCGCGGTAAGACAGTCCTGCCTCAAGGATCTTCTGATCGAGTCGGTGATGGAAGCTCGATATATTCTGTTCGTGCTTCATTTTTGCTATGCCAGCCAATTGGTCCTCTTTCAGTTAACAATTACCTCGCAAACATGTGAAAAGGATGCCCAAACTACGTTGGAAAGATGTCACCAGCAAAAATATTGGTGGCAATGAGGGGCAGAGCCCGCGATTGGTGCCAGATCGGGGCGCGCCTCCATCCGCCGGAGGGTTTGGCCCAATCTGGTCCGGCCGGGGCAGGATCTTTCAAAAGGGGCGATCCGCGATGGTAAGACTGGTCCCAACACCGGCCCCTGCATTGGCCCCTGCATTGGCCCCTGCATTGGCCCCTGCATTGGCCCCTGCATTGGCCCCAGCATTGGCGCCTGCACGCCGTCTCGATCCCTGTCCTTTGTGCTCGCACTGGACAGGCCGGGCGTTGCGTGAATGTACTTGCGGGCGCATCGGTTCCGGATGGCGCCAGGGAACGTGATGAATTGACAACTCTAGCGGGTTCTGGGCAAGCACCGAACGCTTCGAATTAGAATGGGGGTCGCAATCATGTTACCTGAGCCAAAAGCCGGACTGGCGCACAAAAGGAACGCGTTCGCATGACCGTTGCATATTTCTTTCTTGCTGTGGTGATGGGCGCGGCGGTTTCGATATATATTCCGATGGCGTCTCAGACATCAAAGATCATGGGGTCTCCGATCCTTGGGAATGTGCCCTTCTTTGCGGTGGCCTTCGCCAGTTCCATCGTCATCGCCGTGTCGTCCGGCTATCGCCCAGTCGACCTGGAGCGGATCAGGAACGTCCCGCTTTGGCTGTTGCTGTCGGGGGCTGTAAGCGCGGTCATGATCATCGGCGCGTCGTTTCTGGTGCCTCGTATCGGGGCCGGGGCGTTCTTTATCCTGCTGGTGACGGGCCAGATCGTCCTTGGCGCGTTCATCAGCCAGTTCGGCCTGTTCGATGTGCCCCAACAGCCGATCAGCCTGACGAGAGTCGTCGGAATACTCTGCGTCATTGTCGGCGCGGTGCTTGTCAGTTTTGGCAACTGACCGAACCGGTCTACCGCCTGTCTGACCGTTTGGCCCGCGCCCGCCCGCGTTTCGACCCGTCGCGGGCTCGGTCCGGCGGTTTCGCCATGAAACGCCGTTCGCGCAGGGCCTGACGGGCAAGCGTTGCAACATGTTGCAAGGTCATCGCCGGGCGTGGTCTCGGCATTTTGTCCGGGTCAGCCGGCGGGGTCGGACCACCCGCTGCCGCCGAAAGACACAGGACGCGGTCTTGATCAATTAGGGTGGAACGATGGCCATTGTATCCCGCCAATTGGCAAATTCCATGGCCTGGTATGGCAAATTTTGTTCATCCGACCCGTTTCGGAGTCTAAAGGCGCCGAACACAATTTCGCCACAATTTTGATCGGATTGCGCCACAGTCTGACGGTGAAAGTCAGGGTGAGAAGGAGGAATTCTCGTGGTGCGAACAAGAGGATTGCGGAGATGAACCGAACGCAGACACAGCGGGTTGACGCTGAAAAAGCCTTCATTCTGGCCTCGGATCTTGTCGGAGACTCCAGCACCGCGCACGGGCTCGGTGTCAAGACCCGCTTTGCGGCGCTGACACCCAATTACGTGGAACGGGTGTTCGATGGGATCGCCCAGGCGTGCTGTGACACGTCCGTGGAACCGTCCGAAAGCCTGCCGCCTTGCCCCCGGGATTTGCCTCATTCCGGCCTGTTTCGTCGATGGACAGCGGGTTGGAACAACCACAACTGGCGACCGGCCTCGCTGTTTGCCAGGACCGATCTCACTGAGGAAAAGGACCGGAGGATGAGTGTTAACTTGATCGAGACGGCGCGTGTCAACCGGCTCGCTGTGCTGAGCACGCGGAGGGGGCCGATTGCGCCCGAAGGCCGCCCCGAGCGCGCCCCCGAGGCCGAGGCCACCCGCTGTGGGCCGGCCAATGTCATTTACCTTTCCGCGCCCAGAGGCGTCTTCAAGGAGACTTCAATTGCTGCATGATTGCGAGCGGCCCGGGATAGATACGATGTGCAAGACAAGATCGTCCGTCAGAACAGAGTCCAGCCGGTCTCAATGGGTGATCATGCACGGGAACATATATTGGGTGGACATTTCGAAGTCGCCCGCCGACCCGGATTGGAACGTGGAAGTCGTAGAGGTCATCAAACGGGAAGTGATGTTCCGGGATACCGCCGAAACCGAGGCGCAAGCCCTGTCGCGCGCGATGATGAGGCTTTGCTGGTTCAACGATCCCGACGAATTGCACTAACGCCCCCGAAGCGGTCCGAACGCCGGGGGTCCGGCCTGTCCTTGCAGCTCTCCGGGGCGGAGGAGGGTGGTCGGCCCCAGGGGCGTGCCGCGTCCGGACGGAGCCAGGAATGCGCGGGCCGGACCGCGGCAGGGTTTGCAAGGCCTGGTCAGTCCGGCCTGCGACGTCGATCTGGCGAGACGCGCGATAGCGCCGACCGGGGGCCAACCGGGGACCGAACGCGGTTGCGCCGATAGCGCGGCGTCAGGTCGGGTCCATGTCCCCAAGGGCCGCAAGCAGGGCGGCCCCGGTCTTGATCCCTTTGAGAAACAGCGCGACTTCAAGGTTTTCGTTCGGCGCGTGATTGGCCTCGTCCGCATTGGCATAGGGCGTGACGAAGGCGGGCACCCCGAGGATCTTGGTGAATACATAGTCGGGCAGGCTGCCGCCCACCACCGGATACAGCAGCGGATCAATCCCATGCGCCCGCTCCACCGCCGCAATGAGGGGGGCGGCGAAAGGTTCCTCCATCGGCGTTTTCGAGGGCAGCATCCCGCCCATCGGCACAAACTCCACATCCGGCGCATGGCGTTCCACATGGGCTTTGACACAGGCGAGGGCCTGGTCCGGCGTCATCGCCTCGACCAGCCGGATGTCGCATTTGGCCACCGCCTCGGCGGGCAGCACTGTCTTGGAGCCGGGGCCGCCATAGCCGCCATGCAGGCCGTTGATCGTGAGGGTGGGATGGAACATCAGCCGGTCATAGAACGGGCGGTCGGGCGGGGCGTCGAGTTCCGACATCCCGGTCTTGGCGAGGAATGCGGGCAAGTCCAGGGGCAGGGCTGCGGCCGCCGCCTGTTCCCTGTTGGTGGGCGGGATCACCGGATCCGACAGGCCGTCAATGGTGATCGTCCCGTCGGGGGCTTTCATCGTGGACAGCAGATGCACCAGTTTCCAGATCGCATTCGGCATCACGCCGCCGAAGTTGCCCGAATGCGCGTCGCTGAACGCGGTTTTCGCGCGCAGTTCGAACCCGGCCATGCCGCGCACGCCAAAGGTGATCAGCGGCCGGCCCGAGGCATGCAGCGGCCCGTCCGCCGTGACCACCAGATCCGCCTTCAGCCGGTCGGCATGGGCGCGCACGAAATCCGCGATATGGGGGCTGCCGATCTCTTCTTCGCCCTCCAGCAGAAAGATCACGTTGCAGGGCAGGTCGCCATGCACCGCCAGATGGCTTTCGATCGCCAGAAGCTGCGCGAAATGCTGGCCCTTGTTGTCGCCGACGCCCCGCGCCCAGATCCGCCCGTCCCGGATTTCCGGCTCGAACGGGGGAGAGTGCCAAAGCTCCAGCGGTTCGGGCGGCTGCACATCGTAATGGCCATACAGCAGCACCGTCGGCTTGGACGGATCGGCGCCGCGCCGGCCCAGCACCATCGGATGGCCAGAGGTCGGGACCGCTTCGGCATTCATCCCAAGGCCCGTCAGGATGTCCACCAGCAGGGCGGAGACTTCGCGGATCCCGATATCCTGGGCCGAGATGCTGGGGTGGCTGACATAGTCCATCAGACGCGCGACGAAGCTGTCGGAATGGGTGTCCACATGGGCGAAGACGGCGTCGAGCGGGGCGGCGGAATGGGTCATGCGGGGGCCTCTGTCCGGGTGAGCAGGATCGCGCCGGAGGGTTGGACCGTCCCGGACCAGCCGTCGGCGATCACGGTGGTCGTGTCCAGTTGCGACAGGATCATCGGGCCGGGCAAGACCGCTCCGGCGCCCAGGGCGGCACGGTCCACAACTGGGACCATGCGCGGCCCGTTCGGGCCTGCGATCTCGGCCCGAGCCACCGTCGCAACCTCGGTCCCGGGCGCCAGTTCCTGCGCCTGCCGGTCGGCGGCCAGTCCCGTCGCCTCCACCCGCAGGGTGACGAGTTCCACCACCGCTTCCAGCGCGAAGCCGTAAAGCGCGCGATGGGCGGCGGCGAAATCGGCGGACAGGTCGCCGCCCATGGGGATCGCAAGCTCTCCGCCCTGACCACGATAGCGCACCAGGGCCACGCGCCGGATCTGGCGGCGGTCCTGGGCGACGCCTTCCTGGTCGAACCAGCCCAGTGCCTTGGCGTCAAGCTCTGCCATCAAAGCCGCTGTTTCGGCCTCTTCGACCGGCATGGCCTCGGGCAGGGCCTGGCTGAACTCTGCCTTCAGATCCGCCTCCAGCAATCCGTCGGCGCACAGGACACCGGGCGCCCGCGCGATCAGCACCCGGTCGATGCCCAGCAGATCGGCCAGCGCGCAGCCATGCAACGGCCCGGCGCCGCCAAAGGGCACCAGCGTGAAATCGCGAGGGTCATGCCCCCGCTCAACCGAGACGACGCGCACCGCGCCAATCATATGATTGTCGGCGATGGCGAGGATGCCGCGGGCGGCGTCTTCCAGCGACAGGCCCAGCGGATCGGCCACGCCGCGCTGCACGGCGGCGGCGGCGGCCTGAACGTCGAGGGCCATGCGGCCTCCCAGAAGCTTGGCGGGCAGATGGCCCAGCACCACATGGGCGTCGGTAACGGTGGGTTCGGTGCCGCCATGGCCATAGGCCGCCGGGCCGGGAACGGCACCCGCGCTGCGCGGCCCCACCGAAAGGGTGCCGTCGGCGACCGAGGCGACCGACCCGCCCCCCGCGCCAATCGTGATCATGTCCACCATCGGCAGGGGCAGCGGCCATTCGCCCACCTGTCCCGCCTGGGTCAGGCCGATCACGCCGCCCGCGATCAGGCAGATGTCGGCGCTGGTGCCGCCGATATCCACGGTCACGATATCGTCGATCCCGCAGGCCCGCGCCTCGGCAAGCGCGCCCACCACCCCCGCCGCCGGGCCGGACAGGGCGGTCAGCGCGGGCGCCTGGCGGATCTTGGGCGCCCCCGCCACGCCGCCATTGGATTGCATCAGCAGCAGGGGGGCGGTCACGCCCTCGTCCGACAGCCGCTGTTCCAGCCGCCCCACATAGGTCGTCACGCCGGGCATGACGGTGGCGTTCAAGACCGAGGCCAGCGTCCGCTCATACTCCCGCACCACCGGCAACACGTCGGTCGAGGCGGTGACGGCCACGCCGGGCAGCATCTCGCGCAGGATCTGGGCGGTGCGCGCCTCGTGCGCGGGGTTGGCAAAGGCATGCAGCAGGCAGATCGCCACCGCCTCGACCTCCAGCGCGCGCAGGTCTTCGGCGGCGGCGCGGACAGAGGCGTCGTCCAACGGCTCCAGGATCTCGCCCCCCGCCGCGATCCGTTCGGCCACCTCGACGATCCGGTCGGGCGAGACGGGGCGGCGCGGCTTGATCCAATTGTACAGGTTCGCCTTGCGCGGGATGTCCTGCCGCCCGATGGACAGCACATGGCGAAAGCCGCGCGTGGTGACCAGCGCGGCGCGGGCGCCCTTGTCTTCGAGGATCATGTTCGTTGCGACGGTCGTGCCATGCAGCACTTCGGTCAGGGCGGTCGCCGGGCGCCCGGCCTCGGCAAGCGCCAGGCCAATGCCCGCCATGAAAGCGACAGAGGGGTCGGCGGGCGTGCTGGGCGTCTTGGCGCGCCAGACCTGCCCGGTGGCGCCATCGCGCAGGGCGACATCGGTGAAGGTCCCGCCGATGTCGACGGCCACAGCCAGATCAGTCGAGGACATTCACATACTCCTTTCGGTGAAACGCCTTCACCTCGGGCCGCGCCGCGCGCAGCCTTGCCGTCTGTTCGGGATCGACCGCGCGTCCCGCGATCGCCACGCCATAGAGCCGCTCCGCCGCCTCGGGGCTGACATAGCCACCCAGAACGTCGCGCAGCACATCCTCGGGCGGGCGGTCGAAGGGATGGCCATGGCCGCCGCCGCCGCCGGTCTCTATCCGCAGAATGTCGCCCTTTACCAGCACGTTGCCGTCCGACAGCGGGCTTAGCACCGTCTCGTTCGGCAGGCCGGGGTTGACGACCACGCGGCCCGGTCCGCCGCCCATGCCGCCGTCGATGCCCCAGGGCGGGTTCTGCACCCCGTCGACCCGGATCCCCAGCACGCTGGTATCGGCCAGGATCTCGTATTCCCGGACGATCCCCACCCCGCCGCGATAGCGCCCCGGCCCGCCGCTGTCCCGCACCACGCCGTATTCGCGCAGGCGGATCGGATAGCCGATTTCCAGGAACTCCACCGGATAGTTCTCTTGCGCGACGAAATACACCGCGTCGATCCCGTCGGCAAAGCTGCGGGCGCCGTAGCCCACCCCGATCCCGTCGGCCAGCAGATAGGACAGTGCGGCGCCGTCCTTGCCGGTGAAGGTGCCTCGCATTATCGCGATGACATAGGCGGCATGCGAGGCCGGGGCCCCGCCGCCCGCCGCGTTCACCAGCCCGTTCAGCGCCGACAAGGTGCGCATCATCGTCAGGCCGCGCATCCCAAGCGGCGCGGGCCATTCCGGCTGCACGAGCGACCCCTCGCGCAGGCGCACCTCGTCCAGCGATTTCGGCCCGCCCGCATTGCAGACCTGGGACGGATCGCCGCCCAGATAGAACAGACCCAGCGCCATCCCCGGCACGCCCGGGTTCATCAGGAAATTCACCGGCCCCGGCGCCTGATCGTCCGTCCCCGTGGCGTCAAAGATGAACCGATCCTCGCCCTCGGTCTTTTCGCGGGTCAGGGAGAACCGCAGGCAATAGGGCCCGCCGCCATGACCGTCACTGTCGATCCGGTCGGTGAAGCTGTGGGTGCCATAGTCAAAGGTTTCGGCCAGCTTTCGGCGCACAAGCGCCCGCGTCCGCGCCAGCAATTGCGCCAGCCCGTCGGCCATCACATCGGCGCCGAACCGGTCCACGATCTCTGCCACGCGGGTCGCGCCAAGCTCCACCGCCGCCATCAGCGCGCTCATGTCACCGATGCTTTGCGCTGGAAAGCGCGAGTTGCGGTGAAAGATCGCCAAAGCCGCCTCGTTCACGCGGCCCGCGTCCACCAGCTTGGTGGGCGGGACGATGATGCCTTCGTGAAAGATTTCCTTGGTGTCGGGGCTGATCGAGCCGGGCCGCAGCCCGCCGATATCCGCGAAATGCGCCCAACCCATCACAAAGGCGCACAGCCGCCCGGCGCGAAACACCGGCGCCAGCAGGACCTGGTCGTTGGAATGCGACACCGCACCTTGCGAGCCGTAGCAATCGTTATACCAGTAGAGATCGCCCTCGCGCATCGTGTCGCGCGAAAAATGTTTGAACACTGGCCCGGTCATGTCGCCAAAGATCGGCACCATCGAGCCCACGGCCATCACCCCCTCGGCGTCGAACAGCGCGGTGTAGAAGTCTTTCTTTTCGCGGATAAAGGCGGATATCGCGGTCCGTTCGATCAGGGCTTCCATCTCGCGCTGGGCCGCCGTGATGGCACCGCGCACGATTTCCAGCGTCACCGGATCGCACAGGGCCACCGGCGGAGACATCCGTTCATTCATCGACTAGGTCCTTTCGCGGGCTTCAGGGGCCGCCAATCCGTCATCAGGTATCGCGCAGCATCGGGCTGACCACCACATTTGCCGGGGCGCCGGCCTCTACCATCTCATGCGCTTGCGCCGATGCCTCCAAAGGCAGCACCTTTGCCACGTCCGGGCGCAAAAGGCCTGCCCCCAGGAAAGCGCCAAGGCAGGACGAGGCGGCGGCAAGCTGGGCGGGGGACAGCAGGGCGCCCTGCACGAAATCGAGCCGCGCCGATTTCCGGGCGAAGGCGTAGTAATCCAGAACCGGCATCCGGTCGCTGCTGGAGGAATAGGCCGCCAAGGTGCCATGCGGCGCCAGCGCGCGGATGTCGGCATCGGCATTTGCGCCGAAATCGACCTCGATGATCCGCTCGGCGCCGCGCCCGCCCGTCGCGTCCATCACGGCGGCGACCACATCGTCGCGGTGGCGGTCCAGAACGATGTCGGCCCCCTTGGCGCGGGCGACGGCGCGGCTGGCCTCTGACCCGGCGGTGGCGATCACATGGGCGCCGCTGCGATGGGCCAGTTCCACCACGACGCGGCCAACCGCGCCGCCGCCGCCCTGAACCAAAAGGGTCTTGCCCGCCACCGGGCCACCCGACCGAACCGCCAGCCAGGCGGTAAAGGCCGGCACGCCGATGCAGGCGCCTTCCGCGAAGCTCATCGTTTCCGGCAGCGCGATCGCCCGTTCGGAGGCGATGCAGACATGCTCTGCCGCCGTGCCCTGCGCGCGCGCGCCCAGCACATAGACCCGCTCGCCGATCCGGCGGGGCGAGACTTCGTCACCCACCGCGTCGATCACCCCGGCGCCGTCGCTGTGGGGCACGATCCCGCCGGGCGGCACCCCCGCCCCGGTCCAGCCCGATCGCCCCTTGGTGTCATGCGGGTTGACCCCCGACGCATGGAGACGGACCCGCACCTGACCCGGCGCGGGATCGGGCACCGGCAGCTCCACGATCTCCAGCACTTCTGCCGCCGGGCCCGTGTGCAGATAGCGGACGGCCCGCATCGCCGTCAAAGCGCGGCCTCGACCAGGCGCGTCGCCTCGCGCAGGGCGGCGACCACACGGTTGCGCCCCCGCAAAAGCTGCGTCAGCACAAAGCCCATCTTGTCACCCGGCACCCCGTCCAGCGACGCCGCCTCGGCAATTGCGGGCAGCGGCGGCACGTTCAGCGCCGGATCATGGGTAAAGCGCGGCCCGCGGGTGTAGTTGATCGGGATCAGGATCCGCGCCAGCGCTTTCAGCACGCCATTGGCCTTGTCCGCCGGCAGATCCCCCGAATCGAGCGCGGTGTGGAACCGCCCCAGCGCGTCGGACAGATCCTCGGCGGCATCGGCCGCCGGGTCGAGGTCGAACCGGTCCTGCGCGGCGGCCTGGTATTCCGCGATGGTCTGGATGAATTCCACCGCCGTTGCCCGCCAGTCGATTGGCAATATCGTGGCATTGGCCACCTTCGTCACCGCCTCCAGATACAGGGCGATGTCCTTGGCCAGCACATCCTTGTCGGCAATCTCGAACGTGTCGGCCTCTGTGTGCCAGGCGATGTTGCCGCCGCAGCCGCCGACGATGTAGTATCCCTTGTCCGCCCGCGCCTCTGGCGTCATCATCGACGAGGCCATGAAGCAGCCCGAAATCCCGATATTGTTGAACGAGTAATCCGAGTTTCGCTGCGGCCGCTTGCGCTTGGCCTGCTGGCCCGTCACCTCGGCAACCACTTGCTGCACCAGGGATTCCGTTTCCGACATGCAGGAGATGTTGGAATAATCCGTCGCCCAGCGGCAGCCGGGGGAATCGCAATTCATCTGGGCCACGCAATTCTCGGCCAGATCGATGGCGAAGGTATCCGCGAACCAGGCCGAGCCGCCATAGCGCCCCGTCGAATGCCCGGCCCACCAGGCCAGCCGCACCGACCGCTTCAGCTTGTCGCGATTGGCCCACAGGACCCTCGCCACCTCGAGCATACAGGCGTTGCCGGTGCCGTTGTCGCCGACCCCTTCGCGCCAACTGTCGTAATGGCCGTGCAGCAGCACGAATTCCTCGGGCGTTTCGCTGCCCGGGATCTCGACCACCGGCATCTTCTGGACAAACCACCCGGTCTCCAGCTCTGTCCGCAGGCGCGCCCGGCCGCCGCGTTTGGCCAGCGCGATCAGCACTTGCCCGTCCGCCTGATTGACCGCCGCCGACGGGATCTTGGGCAGCCGCGCCAGATCCGCCGGTTACGGCGTGCCCCAGATGGTCGAGACGGTGCCCCAGTGGATCAACTCTCCGGGGTTGACGGCGATCACGCCCGCCGCGCCCGCCGCCTCCAGACCGGCCACGAAATTGGGCAGGGCAAAGCCCTCGATCACCGCGATCTTGCCCGTTACATCGGCCACCGTCCCCGCCGGGTTCCGGTCCAGCGGGGTGCCCCCGCTCGCCTCGGCGACGAACAGCAGCTCCGCCTCGATCCCCTCGGGGACAGAGGCGCAGAAGGCCGGCGGTTTGGCGGCGAAGGTGGCCCCCTCCGCCTCGACCGAGGCCGCGCCGGGCAACGACAGGAACAATTCGGGCGCATGCATCGTCACCGGCACGCCTTCGGCGCGCAGCGCCTCGGCGATCATCTCGGCCCCGCGATTCGCATCTTCGGGCTGTTCGCGGTGCTGGTTGGCGAATTTCTCGACCAACCCCCAGGGCGCAGACAGATTGATCTCTTTTCGCAAGGCGACACTCAGGCTATCCATGACCAGGTTCCCTTTTAGGTTTCGCCAGGCGAAACGGTGTTTCAGAAAGCATATCACATGGCTCGGTCGAAAGAAGAGAAAAATGGCGACGGCGCGTCCTATCTTGTCTCTTCGGTCGATCGTGCGGTGGCGTTGCTGTTAACTTTGGCAGAGCATCCCGACAGCGGCGTGACCGAGCTGGCGGAGGCGACGAAGAACACCAAGAGCCTGACGTTCCGCCTGCTCTACACGCTGGAACAGCGCGGGCTGGTCCGCAAGGATCCTGAGCGGCGGACCTATACGCTAGGCTACCGGGCGCTGCTGCTGGGCGATCAGTCGCGCCGCCAGTCCGGGCTGATCACTACCGCCGAGCCGATCCTGGCCGATCTGTCCGACCTCACCCGCGAAAACGCCCTGCTGCTGGTGCGCGAGGATCTGCATTCGATCTGCATCGCGATGCGGGCCTCGCCCCAACCGCTGCGCATCTTTGCCGCCGTGGGGCGCCTAGGCCCCTTGCATGCGGGCGGGGGGCCCAAGGTCCTGCTGGCCCATGCGCCGGAGGACGTGCGGCAAAAGGTGATCACCGGCGCGCTGGAAAGCTTTACGGATATGTCGATCTCGGACGCGGATGCCTTGCAGGCCACGCTTGCGGGCATCCGGGCAGAGGGTCACGTCGTCTCGATCGGGGAACTGGATCCGAATACCTTCTCGATCGCCGCGCCGGTGCGCGACCATTCCGGCGCCGTGATTGCGGCACTTGGCGTCAACGGCCCCACCGCCCGGCTGAACGACACCACCCGGCTAGAGATCCGCGAGGCCGTAATGGCCAGCGCGGACCGGCTGTCACGGATGCTGGGCTGGCGGGGCGCGGTCGCCATATCGCTCGGCTGACCAGAGGCGGGGCCGAAGGCGCCACGTCTTGGAAGGCTGGTGTCCGGATAGAAGGCCAGCAGGACCGGCGCGCAAGCCCTCCGGCCCGACTCCCTTCGACGCCCCAATCGTGGACCCTGCGC
Organism: uncultured Maritimibacter sp.; assembly: GCA_964352155.1. GTDB lineage: Bacteria > Pseudomonadota > Alphaproteobacteria > Rhodobacterales > Rhodobacteraceae > Psychromarinibacter. The sequence continues at coordinate 31,282 of CAYGRI010000013.1, forward strand.
CCCCGCGAAGACCCCGTGCCCAATGTTATCTGTTGCAAAATGGACTGAAACCCGTTTTCATCCACCGAAACACTGTTTCAGTTTGTATTCCCAACAAGGAGCCGCCCCGTGACCTCTCCCTTTGCAGCCTTGACCGATCAGGTCACGCTCGATGCACCCTGGAGCCTGGTCGAGGCGTTCTCCACGATGCCGCGCTGGAAACCGGCGGATGTGGAAACGGCGGCACATGACATTGCCCGCCGCCTGGGCGAGCTGGGTGTGCCGGTGACCTTGCTGGACTCGAACCTGCACCTGTCGATCCCCTTCACCGCCTCGGTCTCGGCGGGCGGCACCACGTTCAACGCGAAACCGCCCGCCTATGCGCGCGACTGCCGCGACGGGCTGACCGCGCCGCTGGTGCATGTGCCCGCGACCTTCAGCAGTTCGATCAACACGCTGTTTGTCAAAAGCCAGGACCCCAAGGCCAGCACCGAAGACAACATTCGCGGCAAGATCGTGATCTCGGAAGGGTTCTCTTTCCCCGGCAAGATCCTGGAATTCGAACAGAAGGGCGCGCTGGGCGTCATCGCGATCAACCCGGGCGCGGATTCCCACTGGGGGATCTGCACCTCGATCTGGGGCACGCCGGATCTCGACGATCTGCCGCGCAAACCGAACATCCCGGTCGCGGCGGTCAACAACCCCGACGGGATGAAGCTGCTGGAGATTGCCCGCGCTGGCGGCGAGGTGACGATCCGCACCGAGATGGAGCAGGGCTGGTACAAGTCGCTGATCCCCGTGGTGGACATCCCCGGCAGCGACGCGCCGGAGAAATTCGTTCTGCTGCACGGCCATTACGATAGCTGGGATGTGGGGGTCGGCGACAATGCCACCGGCGATGCCACCATGCTGGAGGTGGCGCGGGTGCTCTGGGCGAACCAGTCCGCGCTGAAACGCTCGGTCCGCATCGCCTGGTGGCCGGGCCATTCCACGGGCCGATATGCCGGATCGACCTGGTATGCGGACACATTCGCGCTGGATCTGGATGAAAACTGCGTCGCGCAAGTCAATTGCGACAGCCCCGGGTGCCGCTGGGCCACCGAATTCCGCGATGTGTCCTGGATGAAAGAGGCCGAAGCCTACTGCCAGCAAACGATCCAGGAGGTCACGGGGCTTGCCTCCCACGGCGAGCGGCCGCATCGCGCGGGCGATTATGCGTTCAACAACATCGGGCTGTCGAGTTTCTTCATGCTGTCTTCGACCATGCCAGAGGCGCTGAGGAAGGAAAAAGACTACTACGCTGTCGGTGGCTGCGGCGGGAACATCGCCTGGCACACCGAACATGACCTGATGGAGATTGCCGACCGCGACATCCTGCTGCGGGATATCAAGGTCTATCTGGCCGCCGTGGTCGGTGTGGCGAATGCAACGGTGCTGCCCTTTGACTGGCGCGCGCAGGTGGCCGAATTCTGCGACACTATCGCGGCCTATCAGACGGCGGCGGGGGCGCTGGCGGATCTGTCGCCCGCCGCAAATGCGGCGGCGGCGCTGACGGCGGATCTGGATGCCTTCTACGCCGCCATCGACAGCGGCGCGCTGGCCCCGGAGCCCGCCAATGCGGTGATCCAGCGCCTGGCCCGGATTCTGGTTCCAGTGAACCACACCAACCAGCCGCGCTTTCGCCACGACCCCGCGCTGCCGGTCCAGCCGCTTCCGGCCATTGCCGTGGCGCAGGATCTGGCGGGGCATGGGCCGGACACACTCGGCTTTGCCCAGACCCAGATGCTGCGCGGCGTGAACCGCGTGGCCGCCGCCCTGCGCGAGGCGAGCCGTCTGGTCTCCGGGGCCACCGCATGAGCCGCGACGGCGCCATCGCCCGCATCCGCGAGACCTTTGATTCTGGCGCCTTCCTTGACACCCTGCGCCGCCGCGTCGCGATCCCGACCGAAAGCCAGGAGCCAGAGCGGTTGCCCGATCTGCACCGCTATCTCGCAGATGAGATCGCGCCTTCGCTGGCGCCCTCGGGCTATGGCTGCACCATCACCGAGAATTCCGTGCAAGGCGGCGGCCCCTTTCTGGTGGCCGAGCGGATCGAGGATCCTGCCCTGCCGACCCTGCTGACCTATGGCCATGGCGATGTGGTGCGCGGCATTCCAGAGCAATGGCGCGACGGTCTCGATCCCTGGGACATCACGGTCGAGGGCGAACGCTGGTACGGGCGCGGCACTGCCGACAACAAGGGCCAGCATTCCATCGTCATCGCCGCGCTGGAGGCGGTTCTGGCAGAGCGCGGATCGCACGGCTTCAACTCCCGCATTCTGATCGAGACCAGCGAAGAGATCGGCTCGCCCGGGCTCGACGCTTTTCTGACCGACCATGCCGCCAGCCTTGGCACCGATCTGATGCTCGCGTCGGACGGCCCCCGGATGGATCCCGGGCGGGCGGATGTGAAGCTTGGCAATCGCGGCGGCATCGCCTTTGACCTGTCGCTGACATTGCGCGAAGGCTCGCGTCATTCCGGCCATTGGGGCGGCGTGCTGGAAGACCCCGGCGTGATCCTGGCGCAGGCGATTTCCTGCATCACCACGCCGCGCGGGCGGATCCTTGTGCAGGAATGGCTGCCGAAATCCATCCCGCCAAGAGTGCGCGCGGCCCTGCAGGATCTGACGATCGACCCCGCCGACCCGACGCTGGTGATGCCGGACGATTGGGGCGAGCCGGGCCTGTCCACTGCCGAAAAGATGTATGGCTGGACCAGTTTCATCGTGCTGGCGATGATCACCGGCCGCCCCGAGAACCCGGTGAACGGCGTGCAGCCCGACGCCCGCGCCCGCTGTCAGCTGCGCTTTACCGCCGATGCCGACCACACCCGCTTTCTGCCCGCGCTGCGGGACCACCTCGACGCGCATGGCTTCCAGATGGTCGAGATCACACCGGTGCGCGAGAACTTCTTTCCCGCCTGGCGCACCGATCCCGAAAACCCCTGGGTGGACTGGACCGTGGACAGCATCGCCCGCACCACCGGCGTCCGCCCGCTGGTGGTGCCCAATTCCTCGGGCGGGTTGCCGTCGGAATTGTTCGGCCGCGCGCTGGGCTGCCCGATCTTGTGGATCCCGCACAGCTACGGCGGCTGCCGCCAGCATGGCCCCGACGAACATGTCCTTGCCCCGCTCACGCGCGAGGCTCTTTCCATTATGGCCGGCGTCTTTTGGGACCTCGGCGAACCGCAAGGCCGCCCGCAATGACCGAACTGTCCCCCGAAACCGCAGATCTTCTGGCCGGCATCCGCAGCTGGGTCGAGATCGAGAGCCACACGCCCGACATCGCCGGGGTCAACGCGATGGCCGACCGGATCGCCGCGGATTACGCCCCCTCGGGCGCAGAGATCACCCGCGTTCCAGGCACCGGCTATGGCGATCATCTTGTCGTCTCGGCGCCCTGGAACGGGCAGGCCAACACGCCGGGCATCCTTGTCGTCAGCCATATGGACACGGTTCACCCCAAGGGCACGCTGAAGACCTTTCCTTTCCGGACCGAGGGCGATCTGGCCTTTGGCCCCGGCATCTATGACATGAAGGGCGGCGCCTATATCGCGATGCGCGCGGTCAGCGATCTGGCGGCGGCGGGAGGGGCGCCCCTTCCGGTCACCCATCTGTTCGTCGCGGATGAAGAGATCGGCAGCCCCACCTCCAAGGAGCTGATCGAAAGCCTTGGCAAAGCGGCGAAATATGTCCTGGTGACCGAACCCGCGCGCGAGGGCGGCAAGATCGTCGTTGCCCGCAAGGGTGCTGTCCGCTATGAGGTCGCGACCCATGGCGAGGCCAGCCATGCCGGCGCGCGCCACCAGGACGGCCGCAGCGCGATCAAGGAAATGGCGCATACCATCCTGAAATTCGAGGCGCTGACCGATTACGACCGCGGCACGACCTGCAATGTGGGCCTGATCAGCGGCGGCTCCGGCACCAATGTCGTGCCCGCGAAATGCTGGATCAAGGTCGACATCCGCATCTCCGACATGGAGGCGCTGGAAGAGGTCGAGGCGTTCGTGGCGTCCCTGACCCCCGAAGATCCGGATGTGCGGATCGAGGTGACAGGCGGTCTTGACCGCCCCCCCTATGAGCGCAACCCCGGCATCGACGCCCTGTTCGACACGGCGAAAGTCATCGCCAAAGACATCGGCTGGGAACTGGAGGGGCTGAAGACCGGCGGCGGATCGGACGGCAATTTCACCGCGCCCTTCACCCCCACGCTGGACGGTCTGGGGGTCGACGGCAAGGGGGGGCATACCGATTACGAACAGCTCAAGATCAGCTCGCTGCAACCCCGCCGCCTGCTGATGCGCGGTCTGCTGGAGCGTCTGACGTGAGCCTGCGGCTGGGCTGCGATGTGGGCGGGACCTTCACCGACTTTTTGCTGCATGACCCGGCGAGTGGCGAGATCACCACGCTCAAGGTACCCACCACGCCCGAGGCGCCGGAAGACGGGGTGATGCAGGGACTCGCGTCGCTGTCGGCGCGGCAGCCGGGGTTGCTGGGCGATCTGACCGCGCTGATCCACGGCACCACGCTGGTGATCAACGCTATCCTCGAACGCAAGGGGGCAGAGACGGCGCTGATCGCCACGCGCGGCTTTCCCGACATCCTCGAAACCCGGCGCGAGATCCGCTATGACATCTACGACATCCGCCAGCGCTTTCCGCTGCCTATCGTCCCGCGCCACCGCCGGCGGGAGGTGACCGAGCGTATCCTCGCCGATGCCAGCGTCGAAACCCCGCTGGACGAGGCCGAGGCGCTGGCCGTCCTGCGCGATCTGGTGGCCGAGGGGGTGAGCTCTGTCGGGGTCTGTCTGATCCATGCCTATGCCAACCCGGTGCATGAACAGGCCATCGCGCGGCTGGTGTGCGACCATGATCTGCCGCTGGACGTCTCGCTGTCCTCGGACGTGCTGCCAGAGATCCAGGAGTTCGAACGCACCGCCACGACAGCGATCAACGCCTATGTCCGGCCCAAGGTGGATGGCTATCTGGGCCGGATGGAATCCGGACTGGCCGAGGGCGGCTATGGGCGCCCGCTGTTCATGATGCAATCGGGGGGCGGTGTGATCGCCGCGCCCGCTGCCCGCGCCGCGCCGGTGCGGCTGGCGGAATCCGGCCCGGTCGGCGGCGCCCTGGCGGCGCGCGCCCTGGCCGAGGCGGCGGGGTACAAGGATGCCATCGCCTTTGACATGGGCGGGACGACCGCCAAGACCTGCCTGATCGCGGGGGGCGAGATGCCCGTGACCAGCGCGTACGAGGTTGACCGGGTGCATCGGTTCAAGCGCGGCTCTGGCACGCCGATCGCGGTGCCGACCGTCGATCTGATCGAGATTGGCGCCGGGGGCGGGTCCATCGCCTCTGTCGACGCGCTGGGGCTGATCCGCATCGGCCCGGAAAGCGCCGCCGCCGATCCCGGCCCGGCCTGCTATGGCCGTGGCGGCACCCGGGCCACGGTGACCGATGCCAATGTGCTTTTGGGTTATCTCGATCCCGCCGATTTCCTGGCGGGCGCGATGCAACTGGACCGCGGCGCCGCCGAGGCCGCCATTGCCCGCGATGTGGGCGATCCGCTGGGCCTGACCCCGTTGCAGGCGGCGGCCGCGATGATCGAGGTGGTGAACGAGAATATGGCCCAGGCCGCCCGCATGTATGTGGCCGAACGCGGCGGCGATCTGGAGCATGCGGTGATGGTCGCCTTCGGCGGCGGCGGGCCGCTGCATGCCCACCAGGTGGCAAGGAAGCTGGGCGTGAACCGCATCCTGATCCCCGAGGCGGCGGGCGTGTTCTCGGCCCTTGGGTTTCTGGCGGCGGCCCCGGCCTATGAGGTCGCGCGGTCTCGCCCGATGCGCCTGGCCGATGTGACCCCCGAAACGCTGGAGGAGACCTTCGCCGCCCTCGCCACCGAGGCGATGGCGGTGGTCGCCCAGGCCGCCCCCGGCGCGCCGATCACCTGCAAGCGCATGGCAGAGATGCGCTATGTCGGGCAGGGCCACCAGCTGCGCGTGCCGTTGGAAGCGCTTGACCCCAAGGTCATCGCCGCCGCGTTTTCCGAGACCTATCGCGCTGCCTATGGCTATGCCTATGACGATCTTGAGCCAGAGATCGTGACCCTGCGCCTGGCCGCCGAGGCGGACCAGCCCACCGCCTCTGTTACCGGCGGCGCTCCCGGCGTGGCGGTTGATGCGACCGCGCGCGAGGCTTGGGATCCTGCGGCGGAGGCCATCGTGCCCCATCAGGTCTTGCCCTTCGCGGGTCTGTCCGATGCCCTCAACGGCCCCGCGCTCTTGCCGCAACCGGGCGCCACGGTTCTGATCGGCGCCGGCGCCCGGGCCGCGCGGATGCCCGGCGGATGGCTGGAGATTACTCTGGAGGCTTCCCAATGACCGCCCCCCTCGACGGCCTGAGGTTTCAGGTGCTCTGGTCCCGGCTGATCTCTGTCGCGGATGAGATTGCCACGACGCTGGTGAAAACCGCCTTCTCGCTGATTGTGCGCGACAACCACGATTATGCCTGCGCGCTCTATGACAGCCAGGGCCGGATGCTGGCGCAATCGACCCAGTGCACGCCGGGGCAGGCGGGCTCTACCCCCTCTGTCATGGCCGATATGCTGGCCGTCTATCCGGTCCGGACGCTGACCGAAGGCGATGTGCTGATCTGCAACGATCCCTGGATCGGCGCGGGGCATTCGCCGGATGTGTTCATCGCCACGCCGATCTTTCGCCGGGGCGTGCTGGCCGGGTTTGCCTGCACCTGCGCGCATCACGTCGACATGGGCGGGCGGCTGGGCGCCACCGATGCCCGCGATGTCTATGAGGAAGGCGTGATCATCCCGGTGTCCAAGCTGATCCGCGCGGGCGTGCCGAATGACGAGCTGTTCCGGCTGATCACCCGCAATGTGCGCACGCCGGAAAAGGTGATGGGCGATCTGCGCGCCCAGATCTCGGCCAACCACGTCGGCGCGGCGGGCATTCGCCGGATGATGGACGAATTTGAGCTGGACACATTGACGGAGCTGTCAGAGGCGGTCTCTGCACGCTCGGAACAGGCGCTGCGGACGGCCATCGCGACCCTGCCCGGCGGCACCGTAAGTCACGAGGTTCTGCATGAGATCACCGACGACGCGGGCAACCGCCTACGGCTGGCGCTGCGGCTGGAGCTGAGCGACGCGGGCGCGCGGCTGGACTTTACCGGAACCTCGCCGCAGGTCGCCAAGCCGATCAACGCGGTGCTGAACATCACGCGGGCCTATTGCGTGTTTCCATTCATCGCCACCCTGTGCCCTGATCTGCCGATGAACGCGGGCGCCTTCCGCCCGATCGAGGTGCACGTCCCCGAGGGCACGGTGCTGAACCCGACCTATCCGGCACCGGGCATGTACCGCAGTCTGCTGTCCTATTTCACTGTCGAGGTGATTATGGGCGCGCTGCAAAAGCTGGCGCCGGAGCGGGTCATGGCGCCTTCTGGGACCTATCCGCTGTGGATCCAGAAATTCGCGGGAAAACAGTTCGATGGCCGTGATTTCGTGACCCATTTCAACGCTCAGGGCGGGCAGGGCGCGTTGCATGACCGCGACGGGGT